>NZ_JAJNHJ010000014.1:0-71850 GCF_022386965.1 Mammaliicoccus sp. B-M6 | reverse complement strand
AAATTAAAAGGCTTATCTCCCAAAAATTACAGGAGACAAACCTTTGAAATAATATACTAATTAAGGTTTAGATTTTTGGGTTCAGTACAGAGATGGTCCAAGTCGTAGCTTAACTCCTGACTTAAGCCAAGAGATCCTCCAAATCGTATCCTCGCACTTATAAACCTAAGAAATCCTACTCTTCACATTTAAACCACACACTATATACCTCTCATCTCTCACATCTCACACAACCTCCTTCATCAAACAAATTCTTTAACGCTTTAAATCAATACCATTTTATCATTTCATTCTATTTGAAAATGTTCTATAATAGAGGCAATGAATTTTATAGGAGGATCATAATGACGATTAATTTAAAAAGTGCAAAATCACCTTGGTCTAGTTTAGATGGTGTGGATCAATTATCTCTTCATCCTATTAAAGAAGCATTTAATAAAGAAGTCATGATTCCGGGTAGTAAGAGTGTAACGAATCGTGCTTTTATTTTAGCTGGTTTTAGTAAGGGTACATCTAAATTATCTGGATATTTAAAGAGTGATGACACATACTGGTGTATGGAAACAATTAAAAAACTAGGTGCTACTGTTGAAGCTGTAGGTGATGAACTTCATATTACAGGTATTAATCGTTCAGAGTTACCTGAGAAACAACAAGTATTTATTGGTTCTGCTGGTACGACTGCTCGATTTTTACCAGGTATTTTAGGGACTCAAGAGAAAAGTGAAATCACAATTACTTCAACTGAACAACTTGCTGGCAGACCTCACAAGACTTTACACGATGCGTTAAAACAATTAGGTGTTCAATTAACGTATCTTGAAAAAGATGGTCAGTTACCTGTAACTATAAAAGGTGCACCGGAAACGGGCGGAAAAGTTTCAATTGCTGGTAATCAATCAAGTCAATTTATAAGTGGTTTATTAATGGCGGCACCTTTATTTAACAAACCAACTGAAATAGAACTTACGACTAAGATAGTTCAAAGCGCTTATGTGGATATTACAATTGAAATGATGAAACAATTTGGCATACATGTAGATATATCAGATGATTATACACATATGAAAGTAGAACAAGGTGAGTATGAAGCAGCTACTTTACCATTAGAAGCTGATTTATCTACAGCATGCTATTTCATGGCATTAGCAGCACTTAATAAGTCTACGATTAAAATTAATCATTTAAATATGGAAAGTCATCAACCTGATTTAGAAGTTGTCGATATTCTTGAAAAAATGGGCGCAACTGTTGAAAAAGGTCCTGATTATGTTGTGATTTCTGGTCCTGAACAATTAAAAGGGAACTTAACAATTGATATGAATGCTTGCTCAGATCAAGCTTTAACAATTGGCAGTTTAGCTGTATTTGCTGATGGTCCAATTACTATTACAGGTGTAGAACATATACGTCATCATGAATGTAATCGTGTATCGGCATTAACAGAAAGTTTAACGAAATTAGGTATTGAAGTTACTGAACATCAAGATGGTTGGACTATCACACCGGGTGATGTAAAGGCAGCAACTTTAGATACTTATGATGATCACCGTGTTGCAATGTCATTAAGTTTAATGGGTACTAAAGTTGATGGGATTAAATTATTAGATCCTTCATGTGTATCAAAGACTTGCCCAACATATTTTGAAATGTTAGCATCGTTAGGTATATCGGTTGAGTATCATTAATGAAAACTTGAGTGCATATTGTAAATATGCTATAATGCTACTGTTATAATAGACAGGAGGACCGAGTCCATGCATACATTTTTAATCGTCTTATTAATCATCGTTTGTATTGCATTGATTACCGTCGTATTACTTCAAGAAGGTAAAAGTACTGGTTTATCTGGTGCAATTAGTGGCGGAGCAGAACAATTATTTGGAAAACAAAAACAACGTGGAATAGATTTAATTTTACACAGAGTTACAATTATTTTAGCAATTTTATTTTTCTTATTAATGTTAGCAATTACTTACTTCAAAATGTAGTGGTCCGACTGTATTGTCGGACTTTTTTATTTATATACAAGTGAAAAAACGATACAATAGAACTAGATTATGTTAAAGGATGGTCATTCATGAGAATTCAATTACCTAAACCTTTCTTTTTTGAAGAAGGAAAAAGAGCAGTATTACTTTTACATGGATTTACAGGTAATTCATCAGATGTTAGACAATTAGGACGGTACTTACAGAAAAAAGGGTATACATCATATGCTCCGCATTATGAAGGTCATGGTAGACCACCTGAAGAAATTTTGGAATCAAGTCCATATGTATGGTTTAAAGACTGTTTAGATGCATATGATTTTTTAGAAGAAAAAGGATATACTGAAATAGCAGTAGCTGGATTATCACTAGGTGGCGTATTTAGTTTAAAATTAAGTTTAAACAGAGATGTAAAAGGTATTGTAACAATGTGCTCACCTATGTATATAAAAACTGAAGGCACGATGTTTGAAGGTGTATTAGATTATGCTAGAGAATTTAAAAAATATGAAGGCAAAACACCTGAACAAATTGAAGAAGAAATGAAACATTTTCATCCTACGAATACTTTGAAAGATTTACAAGAAACCATTCAAGGTGTGAGAGATCAAGTAGACGAAGTATTTGATCCATTGTTTGTTGTACAAGGTAGACTAGATGAAATGATTAACCCTGATTCAGCTAATATTATTTATAATGAATCATCTTCTGATGACAAAAATATTAAATGGTATGAAGAATCTGGTCATGTTATAACAATCGGACAAGAAAAAGAACAAGTATTTGAAGACGTATATCAATTCTTAGAATCATTAGATTGGTCCGAGTAACACACACACATAATATAAACGAGAAAGGAGGCCCACTATGAATCTAAGAGAAGAAGTTGAAGAAATCATCAATGATAAAGAATACAGTCCTATGACCGTAAGTGAATTTCAAGATGCGATAGGACTTAGTAATGCTGATTCATTTAAAGAATTAATTAAAGTTCTAGTTGATTTAGAACAAAAGGGTCAACTAGAAAGAACAAAAACGGATAGATATAAGAAGAAAAGTAACAAATCAGACCTTGTAAAAGGTACTTTAAGTCAACACAAAAAAGGATTTGCCTTTTTAAGACCGGAAGATGACACAATAGAAGACATCTTTATCCCACCTAATCAAATTAACAAAGCGATGGATGGCGATGAAGTATTAGTAGAAGTTGTGCCATCTCGTGGAGATCATAAAGGTAAGATTGAAGGTAGAGTTAAAGCAATTACGACACGTAATATTACGCAAGTAGTTGGTACTTATACAGAAGCGAAACATTTCGGTTTCGTGTTACCCGATGATAAACGTATTACACAAGATATCTTTATTCCTAAAGGTAAAAATCTTGGTGCAATTGAAGGTCATAAAGTATTAGTAGAAATTACAGTGTATGCTGATGGTACGCATAACCCAGAAGGTCATGTTAAAGCGATTCTAGGTCATAAGAATGATCCAGGTGTTGATATTTTATCTATCATATATCAACATGGTATTAATATTGAATTTCCTGACAATGTTATTCAAGAAGCTGAAAATGTACCAGATCAAATCAGTCCAGACGAAATTAAAGGTAGAAGAGATTTAAGAGACGAACTTACCATCACGATAGATGGTGCAGATGCGAAAGATTTAGATGATGCTGTCTCTGTAAAAGCTTTAGACAATGGTTTAACAGAGCTTACAGTTAGTATTGCTGATGTCAGCTACTATGTAACAGAAAATAGTGAGTTAGACAAAGAAGCATATGACAGAGCGACAAGTGTATATCTAGTAGATAGAGTAATCCCTATGATTCCGCATAGATTAAGTAATGGTATTTGTTCATTAAACCCTCATGAAGATAGATTAACATTGAGTTGTAGAATGGAAATAGATCAACAAGGTGAAGTCATCAGACATGATATTTTTGAAAGTGTTATTCATTCAGATTATAGAATGACATATTCAGATGTAAATGCCATTATTGAAAATGACGATCAAGAAATTCGTGAAAAGTATTCAGAAATTACACCAATGCTTGATTTAGCACAACAACTATCAAAACAATTAATCGCTAAACGTAAAAGACGTGGGGAAATTGATTTTGATATTAAAGAAGCGCAAGTATTAGTAGATGAAGATGGTATACCTACAGACATTAAAGTGAGAGAAAGAAATGATGCAGAGCGTTTAATCGAAAGCTTTATGTTATCTGCGAACGAAACGATTGCTGAACACTTTAGTAAACTCGAAGTGCCATTTATCTATCGTGTACATGAGAATCCAAAAGCAGAAAGATTAAACCAATTCTTTGAATTTATTTCAAACTTTGGACTTGCTGTTAAAGGTTCAAGTGAAGACATACACCCTGCAACATTACAGAAAATTGTAGAAGAAGTAGCTGGACAGAAAGAAGAAATGGTTATTTCTACTTTAATGTTAAGAAGTATGCAACAAGCTAGATATAGTGAAGATAATTTAGGTCACTTTGGCTTGTCAGCAGATTACTATACACATTTCACATCTCCAATCAGAAGATATCCTGACTTAATTGTGCATAGATTAATTCGTAAATATTTAATTGAAAAATCTATGAACAGTAAACAAATTAGACATTGGGAAGAAATGTTGCCAGACATCGCTGACCATACATCTAAACGTGAGCGAAGAGCAATTGACGCTGAACGTGATACAGATGATTTGAAGAAGTCAGAGTATATGATTCAACACGTTGGAGAAGTGTTTACAGGTATTATCAGTTCAGTAGCGAACTTTGGTATGTTTGTAGAGCTAGAGAACACAATTGAAGGTATGGTGCATATCTCTAACTTAACAGATGACTATTACAACTTTGATGAGCGTAATATGGCCATTATAGGTGAGCGCCAAGCTAAAGTATTTAGAATTGGTGACAAAGTCGAAGTTAAAGTAATTAATGTTAACGTTGATGAGCGTATGATTGATTTTCAAATTGTTGGTATGCCAATAGCTGAAAAGAATAGAGAACGCTTAGCAAGAGAAAAAACTATCAAAGCTAAAAAACGTGGAACAGCTAAAGAACAAGATAAACCTAATAAGCATAAAAAGGGTAGAGCTAAAGGTAAACAAGGCGGCAATCAAGGTAAACAAGGTAAGAAAGATAAAAAGCCTTATTACAAAGCAAAAGCTGTGAAAAACAAAGCAAGACGAAAGAAAAAATAGAAAGTAGGTGATGGATGTGCCAAAAGTTCAAAGTAAACCACTAGCACAAAATCGTAAAGCTAGCCATGATTACACAATAGAAGATACGGTTGAAGCGGGTATTGTACTTCAAGGTACTGAAATCAAATCCATTCGCCGAGGTAGTGCAAACTTAAAAGATTCATATGCGCGTGTATTTAATGGAGAAATGTATGTATATAACATGCATATCGCGCCATATGAAGAAGGTAACCGATTTAATCATGATCCACTGAGAAACCGTAAATTACTTTTAAAAAGAAAAGAAATAGATAAACTCTTTGGTATTACAAGAGAAAAAGGGTATGCATTAATCCCACTTAAACTCTACATTAAAAACGGTTACTGTAAAGTTCTTTTAGGTGTAGCTAAAGGTAAACGTGACTATGATAAGCGACATGCATTAAAAGCAAAAGAAGCAAAACGTGACGTTGAAAGAGCAATGAAACAACGATATTAAGCAATTTGTATTGAAAAATCAATCAAAAATTGTTAAGATTAAATATACTTCTGTTAAAAGGAAGTATATTTCTTATTGAGGGGACGTTACGGATTCGACAGGGGTCCCCGAGCTTATGAAGCGTGTCGGAGGGTTGTCTTCGTTATCAACACAACAGTTATAATAACTGGCAAACAAGATAATTTAGCAGTAGCTGCGTAATAGCACTCTGCATCACCTAACCGCATCGCCTATGTGCCGTTAACGTGATTCAACTTAAGTAGGATACGCTCGTCACTGCCGTTTGAAGTCTGACGAGAAGAGATTAATCAAGCTAGCATTGTCTTCGGGTGTCAGTCCCCTGAGACAACGCGAAACCTTAACGACTAGACTACACACGTAGAAACATTTGTATCAGGATCTCTGGACGCGGGTTCAACTCCCGCCGTCTCCATTATATAGCCTATAACCCTTGTTGATATGCTCCCTGTTAAGGAAACACTTAAATAGTGAAAACTTAGCAGGGAGTTTTACTATGACTAGAAATATTAAAATAGATATAAATACATTATTAGAAGCTTTTGATTTATATGAACAAGGCTATAGCTTCTTAAATGTTATGAAAATGTTGTCATTGAATACAAATCATAGATTATTAAGTGAAAAATACCAGAGGTATAAATTATATGGAGTTAATGGATTGTTACCTAAAACAAAAAATAACTCGTATCCGTCATCTTTTAAATAACAAATTATTAATGAGTATTTTGAAAAGGGAATATTGCCTGTACAGTTGGCTATTAAATACAATATCCCCTCAGATCGCACTGTTCGAAATTGGATAAAACGTTATACTATGGGAAAAGAGAACAAAACATATTCTCCAAAACCCGAGGTGTATACGATGAAAGCAAGGAAAACAAATTTAGAAGAACGCATTGAAATAGTTAAAGATTACATAGAAAGTAATAGTGATTATAAAACAATCGCTGATAAGTACTCAGTAACTTATGGTCAAGTTTATAATTGGGTGAAAAATATAAAAATCATAGTAATGCTGGTTTAGAAGATGGACGAGGCAAAGGGAAACCTCAATCTATAATGACAGAAGATGAAATAAAAGATGCTGAAATTAAAGCATTAAAAGAACGAAATAAATATTTAGAAATGGAGAATGAGGTTTTAAAAAAGCGGAGAGAATTCGAAAGAGAGATGATGAATCAAAAAGTAAACAAATCGCGTCATACAAAACGATCAAAGCGCTAAAAAATAAATATCCAATTAAATGGTTATGTAGTGTTTTAGGAATAAATAGATCAAGTTATTATAAATGGACAAACAGAAAACCATCTAAGAGAGAGATTGAAAATAATACATTAATGGAAGATATCAACGATATCTATCATCAATATCAAGGTATTTATGGTTATAGACGCATTTATATTTATATCCGTCTTAAATTAAATAAACATGTTAATCATAAGCGTGTTTATAGATTAATGAAACAATTAAAATTAAAAGCTATTATACGTCGTAAAGCCAAGCGATATAAACTTTTTACTCCTGAAGTAACTGCGCAAAATATTTTAAGCAGATCATTTAATGAAAGTAAGAAGAATAAGAAATGGTTAACCGATGTGACTGAATTCAAATTAAAAAATGGTAATAAAATATACTTAAGTGCGATTTATGATTTGGGTAGTAAAACAATTTTAAGTTATGAATTGAGTAGTTCAAATAATAACCAATTAGTATTTAATACGCTTGAAAAAGCAGTTAAACAAGTAAAAAATACCAAGGGTATTATTTTTCATAGCGATAGAGGGTTTCAATATACTTCTAGAAGTTTCAAAGCAAAATTAAAAGAGTATAAAATGATTCAAAGTATGTCACGTGTAGGCTGTTGTATTGATAATGGGCCAATAGAATCAGTATGGGGAATGATGAAAAGTGAAATTTATAAAGGAAACAAGAACTTTTCTTTTATAAATTATGAACAGGCAGTAGATGAATTAACTAAGTATATCCATTTTTATAATACTAATAGAATTACATTAAAAATGGCCGAATCTATAGCATAGCTATGAATTCGACCAAAAATACATTTTTATTATTTAGTTGTCTACTTGACAGGGTGCGTTTCAAACTAGGTAGGGTTGTTTTTTACTTAAACCAACATGTATGTTACCATTTTAATAGACATATTAAACACAACTATACGGCGAGCCTACTCATGTAATAGAGTAGGTTATTATTTTGCATTAAAGTAGTCTTTTAATAAGCCATAAATATCAAGTTTTTATTTATACCGAATGCGCATTTTTTTGATTACTGATTTAATCGTGAGCACATTGATAATATGAAGGTTATATATATAGCGATGATAAAATTTGAATAACTAAAAAAAGTTTTAAAAAATGGTTGCATTACAATAAAAAAAATGTTATAAAATAATTGAAAGTTATCAAATGGTAATTTTAAGTAACTGGAGGTAGATATTATGTTAAAAGATAAACCAAAAACTTCTTATTACATTAACTATTCACCTCGAATTACTGAGTTAAAAAGCATTGATTTATTGTCTAGAGAATCCAATAATAATAAATTTATTGAATTTTCTTCGCCACTTACGTGGGATTCATACAAAAAAGCTATAGATATATCGAAAAATATTGAGAAAAAATAATTCAAATAATTATCATTTGATAACTCAAGCAACTTTAGGAGGTGGTGTGAAAATTAATGACACTAATTTTTCTAAACATATTCCGTGGTTGTTCGATATTATAAGTTAAGAAGTGGAGTAGTATATGACTAGAAGCGATCAAAAGGCAATTACATTTAAAATAACAACTAAGGAATATGAAAAAATCAAACAAATAGCTAAGTCTTGTCATATGTCTCCAACGGAGTTTTCAAGACACCAAGCTCTAGGTAATCAAATAACACCAACAGTGTTGGAAGTTACAGATTCAGAAAATCATGTTTCATCTCACCAATTTAATTTATTAGAAAAGGCATATGTAAAACAAAAAGCTAAAAACCTTAAAATCACTAAAGATTATCAAAAGGCTATAGAGAATATTAATAAAGATTATGAAAAAGTATCTATAATAAACCAACTGATACCATATATACAAATAGATGGAACAATTGATAATGAAGCATTAAAAAATGATAAAGATTTGTTAACTGCGTTAAGTCAATTAGATTACTGATAATAAGTGGTGATTGACCTTGTTTTTAAAAGATATTGTTGAAACTATAAATCAATATAAAGATGGTAAAATTAAAACTAATGATATATTTAAAAACGTCGAAAATGACAAACTACCTTTTTTAGATTTTTCTAAAGTTTATCAAAATGATAAAACAAATTTAAATAAGGAGTGAAGTTATATGTCAAACTTAACACCATTTAATAAAAATATTTTTGACTTTTCACCATCAAGAATATTTGATGATCATTTTAATTCGCTTTTTAAATATTTTAATACAGCTATTCCAAAAACAGATTTAAGGGAAACAAATAGCGAGTATATTGTTGATATTGATTTACCTGGTATCAATAAAGAAAATATTAATTTAACTTATGAAGACAATACACTGTACTTAAGTGCTATACAAAGTAATGAAAATGAACAAAAAGATAATAATGGGAACACTGTGTTTACAGAAAGATCAAAATCACAAATAAGTAGGTATTATCATTTACCAAATGGAGATGAGGACAATATTAAAGCAGATTTTGAGAATGGTGTACTACATGTATCAGTTCCCAAACTAAATTCTATTAACAAAAAATCTAAAATAATTGATATTCAATAAATTAATAATACTCTTTGACTAATGTGCTAACTACAAATTGAGGGAGAAATTCATATGATTGAATTTCTCTCTCTTTTAATGGAAGCTATATATTGGATTATCTAGTCTTACTTAAGTGCTATCAAACTGTAAAAAAGTCAAGAATAGTTTTCAAAAGAACTAGAAAATTTGTAAAAAACATCTATACGAATAAGTAAATTCTACAATAATTGGTGGCTATTTTTTATACTATAATTTCATTAGACGAAAGAGGTCTTAAGAACATATAACCAACTATGTTACTTGGTAATCTTTTTATTTGTATTTTGTTTATTATTGTTATAATTACCTTTGCTTAGCGAATTTATTTTTATTTTTCCAATACATTGTATATTCATCGTTTCCAGTTTCATCTTCACTTAACTCTTCAATTTTAAAGTGGTTTTTCTTATAAAAATTAACTGCTTTTTTGTTCTCTTTATATACTTTTAGAGATAGGTATTCTTTTTCTTTTTGAAGATATTGTAATAGGTTTGTTCCTATATTTTGATTTCTTTCATTCTCATCAACAAACATACCTGCTATATAATTATCAACTAAACCACAAAAACCTAAAATATTTCCATTTTTCGTATATACAACTATTTCCGCCTCTTCGAATGCATTAAGGACATCTTCGTAATTATTATGCCAATATTGGGCATCAATAAAATTATGAGTGGTTATATTGGAATTCAACCAGATTGCTCCTAGTTTATTTAGGGTGTCTTTGTCTTTTTTATCTAATTTAAATATCATTTTCTGCTCCTTTTTGATAATAAAGATTTTTGCAAGTTCATATAATTCTGGAAATTTTATGAATTAGTAGTCTCAAAAGTCATTTCATACAAGTCTTTATCATCTAAATTAACAAACTCTTCAATATTTACTCTATAGGTGATACTATTTTGTTTTTTAGATATTTGGCTATAATATCTTATATTTATATACATATTAGTTGTATAACCATTATTTTCAATTGTATCTTCAAATTCTTCAAATGCTTTTTTATTGATAGGCATTAGATAAAATTTATTACTAGGTAAAACATTAATGTGTTTTTTTTGTAATACTTCATTTTCATTTAAATAAACTGTTATATCTATATTTTTAGCAGTTCCACCGCCTAAATTTTGTAGTTTAAAAGCTGTGTTTACATAGTCAGAATCAGATTCAGTTAAATTTTTCAGTTTTAAATGATTTGTTTTTTCAATAATAATCTGATCAAAGGCTAAAAATGGTATAAAAGAAATTTTAATTTGTCTTATTTGTATCATTACTGAAATGAAATATAAAATTGCCATAATAAACGTTCCGATTGAACCTATCGCTTGTAAAATATTTAGCATAATGAACTCCCTTTATAATAATGTTAATCATCATACTACTCTATTCCTACAATACAATCCATACTCAATATTGTATTTAATAGTATTTGATAACAATGAATAGTTTAAATAGTCTACATGTTACTTATATGTATAGGCTTATTAATAACTACCTCACAACTGTTACGATTAAGTTTACCTGCATTGTTCTATTGGCTACTCAGGTCAAGGAACTATAGTAACAAATGAGTACCACAGATTATAAGGTGTCATGATAACAGGTATACCTTTATAAGAGGAGAACAAAATTCAGTGTATAAGATATTGGAGAAGGGAAACACTACACCATAACAATAGTTTAAAATTATACACATTCCAATTTTAGAAATTTTTAAATACAGATATATAACTTCACTACAAATGATTTTATTTATAAAATAGTTGTGAATCTTGATATTAGACAAAAAAACATGTTAATCATTGTGATTCTAACGCCTCGAAACACTTTTATGTGCGTAGTTATAGGCTAACTTGCCTAGAAATCGCTTTGAGTGATATATTATTCTTGAAAATTGGTGTATGATTAATATAAACAAAGGTGAGCGAATGAAGGATAAATTTAATTTAGTTTTATTAGGAATATTGGGTATATTTGCATTTATTCTATTCTTCGGTTTTGTATTAAGTAATATTGATCCGACTCAAGCAAAATGGGAAATTAATAGTTCGAGTATTTCTACGGTGAATAACACATCTAATAAATATACTGTAGAATCTTCTGATATTAAACCATAGTAGAAGATTATAAGGAAAGTACATTAGATATTTATAAGTATAGAGAACATGAAAAGAAAGATGACGGTAGTTGGGTATTTGCATTTTATACTAAAGATGATGATCTTGCAGATTCATATATAGTAGATGAAGATGTTGTAGAAGAATAAATTGAATTTGTAAATTTAATAAAAAGTGAGCAAGTTAGAGAGAGGATGGCTAATTTCTTATATAGGGTGATGTCTATGGTTATAGTTGTTACTCCTAGAAAAAACAGCATGTCGGACTATTAGCTTTTAATAATAGTATTTACTGTCATTGCTTTAGTCATGATTAAAGAAAACCAAAAAACATCACTAACTTTGACCGAGTTTGATGGTTATTTAAGCATTTATACAAAGTCACCGTCTTTTTAACATACTCACTTGGGTGATGCACAATATGTTTATCACCTTTTTCTATATAAATATTATTATATTTCATTTATGTTGTCTACTTCAAATGATAGGTTAAATATGTAGAAGAATAAATTGAATTTGTCCCCATAATAAGAAAGCTAACATTATTAGTTGAGACTTAAAAAATTAAATATAAAAAGTATATACTAATCAAGTGTAATTAGATTATAATCAAGTTAATAACATTTTACTTATATTAGGGGGAGAAATATGAAAAAGCTAATTGTTTTATTATTATCATCATTACTAGTATTAGGAGCATGTGGAGAGAAAAAAGAAGAATCAATTTTAGATCCTGCACCAAAAGA
This sequence comes from Mammaliicoccus sp. B-M6, assembly GCF_022386965.1. NCBI lineage: Bacteria > Bacillati > Bacillota > Bacilli > Caryophanales > Staphylococcaceae > Mammaliicoccus > Mammaliicoccus sp. B-M6. The sequence continues at coordinate 59,472 of NZ_JAJNHJ010000014.1, read as the reverse complement.
TGAGAAAAAAGACAAGAAAGAAACTAAAAAAGAAGATAAAGAAAAGAATGATTCAAAAGACAAAGAAACAACTAAGGAATCAGACTCTAAAACAGAAGAAGAGTCTACTGAAGAAAATATAACTAATGAGCAAGAATCTCCAAACGAACAAGAGTCAACTAGCACAATTGATTATAATAATATAACTGATAGAAATTCATTAGTTCAAATTTTGAATGGTAATTATACTGAAGAGCAGAAAATTATTGCATACAATAGTGCAGTTTCAAATGGTGTTATCCCTCAAGGTAATGTACTTGAAGGGCCAGCACAAGCTGCGTATGAAAGTTCATTAAGAGTTGAAAGTGGACAAGAAAAATCTATTTATGACGAACAAGCTAATGAAGATGAAGAAGAAACTTATGATTATGAGAATAATGGTGTATACAGAACTCCTGAAGAACAAGCTGCACATGAAGAATGGGTAAATGGACAGGACGAATGGAATAATGCAACCGAAGCTGAAAAAGAAGAAATTATGAAACGAGACGTTGAAAAATATGGAAATGAATATGATTCAGCTGATTATGAATAATAGGTTTTCGCTAAAAACATAAAAAATAATCAGTACTAACTTTGACCCGATTTTGAAATTATTTAATAGCTCTTTATGAGGTAATCTATAGGAGGTGCTACTTTTGACAAATAAAGCATATGTTGAATTTTATATTGATTGGTATTGTATGTTTCATGACTTGTATGAATATGAAGTAAACCTCGGATCAGGCTTATATGGAGATTTTAGAAAAGAATTTCAACCATATTTTCGCATGATTCGAAATGATGGAGAGCATACTAGTTTTTTTGGTGTTAATAAAGATCAGTCAGAAGAACGGGTAAAGAAAATAAAAAGTAATACTAATCATTATTTATATGAGTTGTATCACATGTTAAAAGGCAAAAAAGTATATGATTTATTATTTGACCCAAAAGAACATTTTATTGAATTCCAAAGTAACCAACCAAGTTATTGTAATAACGTATTATATGATTTAGTAAAAGATTATTTCAATAGCGAACCTTATTATCCTTATTCTGAGATACTGAATGTACCAGTAACAGATGCAGATCAAGAAATCATTGATGCGTATAGAAAAGTTTTTGCAGGGGGAGATGTAAAGACTTATCTTTCCATAGATGAACATACAAATAGAACATATGAATTACGTATTACTTTAGATAAAGAAGAAGAGAGCCGTCAGAAAATTGAATCCTATGAAAAGGAAAATAATATTTTATTATAAATGCTTTCCCAACTCTAGATACTAGAGTAATTGAATAATAAAATGAATGTTTACGTCTAATAAAAAGTCCTAGCTATTTAATTAGCCAGGACTTTACTTATATTAAAAAAACTACTTTTGTTTTTGAAGTATGACAATTGGGATTAATATTAATGAGAGTATGCCACCCCATATAGAAAGGAATGCATAGCTACTATTTGCTACTATCATACCTGATATTGCACCTCCTGTTGCTCCGGAAAGTGCGATGAATATATCGATTTTACCTTGTATTTTTGCTCTGTTATTTGGTGTAGTGGAATTTACTATTTGGGTTGTTCCACTAATAAGTCCAAAATTCCATCCGATCCCTAATAATGAAAGTGCTATTGAAAGTGCAATAATGGAGTGTTCAGGTGCTGATGCAGCTAGTATTCCTGATGCTAATAATGTAATAGCTGATGCGATACTCATTTTTGTCACACCAATTTTATCTACTAATGTTCCAGTTATAAGTGAAGGTAAGTACATTGAACCGATGTGAATACCGATAACCATTCCGATTGATGATAACGAATGTCCATTATATTGCATATGAATAGGTGTCATTGTCATTATTGCGATCATAATCATTTGCGTTAAAATCATTACAAATGCACCAATCATAATACCTTTCTGATTGTTATTTAATGGTGAAGTAAGATCATTTTTATGATTACTTCTCATATATTTCGACACTAAATATGGGTCAGGTCTTAACATTATAAATAAAATTGTACCAGCAATAATATAGGAAGCTGCTGCGAGTATAAATGGGCCGGATAATGGTGGTAAATTGATAAGTTTTGCAAAATTACCGGTCGTTTCTGCTAAGTTAGGTCCTAATACTGCACCAAAAGTAGTCATAACCATTGTGGTACTAATTGCTTTACCTCTTTGTTTAGGTTGAGCTAAATCTGTACCTGCATATCTAGCTTGAAGATTACTTGCAGAACCTGATCCATAAATTAGTAATGATATAAATAGTAACCAAATATTTTCAGTTATAGCTGAAATAATAACGCCGATTGCGCCAAGTCCACCTAAAGCAAAGCCAAAGGATAATCCTATTCTTCTCCCATATCTTTGAGAAAATAGCCCTACTAAATATGCTGCACCAGCTGAACCAAATGTGAATAAAGCAGTGGGGATCCCTGTGTATGCATCTGTACCTAATATATCTTTAGCTATTAAAGCACCTACTGTTAAACCAGCAGCTAAACCAGCACCTCCAAACACTTGTTATAAGCTAACAATAAAGAGTATTTTTTTATAATACTTTTGACGTTCCTCTAAATTAGTGCTTAAAAGTTCTATATATTTATTATGTTTATTCATCGCTTTCCTCCTTTATTAAAAGGTTGGTGAAATATATACTTTTTTTAAAATTATATATCAATGTTAACAATTAGGATATAGATTAATTAAAAAGTATTAGGTGTATCAAAAAAAGACAAGAAAACTGTTATTAGCAGAATTCTTGTCTAGGTATAGAGTTAATTATTTCTCCAATCTATATATACTGATGGCTAAGCCGATTAAGACGGTGCCTATTGCATAGTCGAGGATGGATTTGAATTTGTGATTATTAAATAATTGTCTTATGTAGTTAAATAGAAAGCTACAGATAAAGAACCACACAAATACTGTGATGATAAATAAAGAGGATAGAATGATTATTGTCATTGATCCATCTTGTTTTGTAATAAATTGAGGTAATATACTCACATAAAATAGTATTGCTTTTGGATTAAAAATTGTACTTAAAAATCCTTGTTTATATGATGATGTCAGACTAATATTCGTCTGTATTGTAGGTTCAGTTGTAATGTGAAAAGTCTTTTTAGCGTTTAAAATGGTCTTAACGCCTAAATAAGCAATGTAAACAGAACCTAATATTTTGATAGCACTAAAAACATAATATGATGTTGTTAATATAAAAATTAATCCAAATGCTGCTAAAGCTGAATAAAAAACATGTGCACTCGATATACCTAAGCCAGCCATAATGCCATTTTTAGCATTTCCTTTTAAAGTATTATTCAATACAATGAAGAAATCTGGTCCCGGAATAATAATGATCATTAATGCAATAACTACGAAACTTAACCAATTATCCATATATGCAACACCTCTTATTGATGATTTGTTTTAAATAATATAACAAAGAAATATTAAAATAACTATACTATTTTATAATTAAGTGGTATATTCGACTGAAATTAATAATTATTTTGGGAGTATTATATGAATTTTGGTAAATATAGAGTGGATTCAACCTGGTTAAGTATGATTGTTGGAGTTGGATTTGTATCATTATTTGCACCATTTATGTGGTTTTCTGTTTTATCATTAGTATATTTCGCATACAGAAGAGGTGCTATTGAAAAAGATTAATGTTTGTAGGTAAAACTAGTTATGACAGTATGACTAGTTTTTATATTAAATTTAAAAGGAAGTTTAACAAAGAACCTAAAGTTAATAAAATTCCTAAAGCAAATATAAATATATTGAAGATACTTTTGCCTTCCCAGATAAATATGATAATGCTTATAAGTATTAGCGTAATGCCACATATTAAGTACATAGTGCCTACGTCTGATTTAACAGATTGAATGTTTTTTTGAATATCATTATTTTATCATAAACTTTTAATTAAATAGTCTTTAAACTTACGAAGTTGACATATAAATTTTTTTATTATAACATTTAAGTAGTTAATTAAATGATTAAATGATGATAAAGAAAAAGGTGTGATTTATGAAAGATATTTTTAAAGCTTTATCAGATGAAACAAGAAGAGAAATCTTAGAAATGTTAAAGGATGAAAAGATGACTGCTAGTGATATCGCAAGTCATTTCGATATGAGCCAAGCTAGTGTTTCGCAACATTTGAAAATACTTAGACTGAATGACTTAATTTATTCTGAAAGGCAAGGAAAGTATATATATTATCACTTAAACTTATCTGTTTTTGAGGAAGTCATTAAATGGGTGATTCAGTTTAAAAACTAAATGAGAGGGTTTTTGAAGTGAAAGAAATATATAAACAATCTAAACTCAGTATATTTATTATTTGTATTGCTATTATTACATGGATTATAGCAATTCCGTTTCTACCTCATGATGTTCCAATGCAATATAATGCAAATGGAGAAATAAATTGGTCAGCTAATAAATTTGTAGCAGCTATTGTAATGATTGGTATTATGTTGTTTAGTTATATCATCACAAATTTAAAAATTGCTAAAGATAAAGATCAACGCAAATTTTCTAATATAAAATCTTTAAATGATTTACTCAATCCTTTAGTTCAAGGATTTATATATGTCATTACGTTAATTGTAATAAGTAATGGACTAGGGTATGAAATCTCAGCCAATTTTATAATACCAGTTTTAGTTGGTGTACTTCTGATTATAATAGGTAATTATTTACCTAAAGTACCGAAAAATAATACATTGGGGATTAAAAATAAGTGGACGAAAGCTAGTGAATATGTATGGAAGAAGACGCATAGATTTACAGCTTTAATTTATATAATAGTTGGACTCATGATGTTTGTTCTAGGTTTATTACACATGATTAACACTGTTGTAACGATTACTTTAATTGTAATTCTTGTATTAATACCATTACTTTATTCTTGGTACACATATCAAATCTTATCTAAAAATTAATTTAAATATTTGAAGGGTAATGTGTTTCGACATGTTGCCCTTATTTCATAAGTATATTACTATTATCCATAACTATTGTTATTTATTAATTATGGAATTAATTAAAATACTAAGGTGATTAAATGAAAACATTCTTATTGTTGATGGCATTTATTGTTGAAGGTTTACTGATATTACTAGGAGTAGGCTTTGATCTTTATACTGGGCATCTTGGTATTAGAGATGCATTTTATGATTCATGGATTACGAGTCACTTACATACGAAGCGAAATGCTGTAGGTACGTTAACTGCAGTGGCTTTTGCTTATCTTTCTTTAATGACATTGTTTATTATCGTACATATTGTTTATAGAGATAAGGGAGAAAAAATTAAAATAATGTCTGCTTTATTTATTTTAGGCACTATGGCTTATGCATTTTATATATTTATAAAAGGTATCAACTATCTAGTTGAATTTGCTTCTGTACATTTATAAATTAAGATAGGAGGCGTCATATGGGTAAAGAAAATAAAAAACATAAAGCTGATAAATTATCTTTTGGAGATTTTTTAGAAGGGTTCTTTTATATAGGAGATATTATCAGAGCAATATTTGTTACAATTCCAAGAGCTATAGGCTGGATATTTAGAATGATTTTTCGATTATTTGACTAAAAACATCGTAAAGGTGTTTTTATTTTTTTGATTTTAATCCATTGAATATTTTTTATTTATAAATGCTATTAATATAATCTTTTAAGGTAAGGTAATTTAATCGAACAAGATAATAAAAATTTACGATAAATTTTTGTGAATTTAGTATAATTAACAAGTGAATATTTAAGTAGGAGTAAGTGTTATGAAAAAGATTATATTGTTATGTGTAAGTATTTTATTCTTAGCAACTATTGAAAGTGGATGTAGTAATGTAAGTATTGATAATAGTGAAAAAGAAAAAGTAAAACAGGAGAATACAGCATTAAAAAGTAAACAAAAAGAATTAGAAGAGACAAATAAAATGCTGAAGGAAAAAGTAGAGAACTCCGAGAAAAATTCAAATAATAATGAGAAATCTAGTCAAAATGGTACTCAAGAAAAAACATACAAACCAGGTACAACTGACAGAATTCCAGTTGAGTTAGCGGGTACAGTTGATGGAGATACTGCGAAATTTATTTATAATGGCAGCCAACAATCATTTAGATTTTTACTAATTGACACACCTGAAACGAAACATCCAAGATTAGGTAAGCAACCATTTGGACAAGAAGCATCAGATAGAACAAAAGAATTGTTAACGAATGCAAAGAAAATCGAAGTAGAGTTTGATGTAGGTGGACAAACAGATAAATATCAACGTTATTTAGCATATATATATGTAGATGGTAAAATGCTTAATGAAATATTGGTGAGAGAAGGATTAGCTAAAGTAGCATATGTATATCCGCCAAATACAAGATATTTAGATCAATTAGAAAGTGCACAAGAAAAAGCAAAAGAAGAAAAATTAGGTATTTGGAGTTTAGGAAGTGCATTTGAAGATAATCAAGCAAGCACACAACAATCTACAACTAATCAACCAGCATCAAATAATACTCAAAGTTCAAATGGAGCAGGAAATTCTGCAACACAAACACCAAAAAATACTTCTCAAAATGCAGGATCAGAATATTATCCAAATTGTACAGCACTTAGAAAAGTATATCCAAATGGCGTACCTAGTACACATCCAGCATACAATGGTAAACTAGATAGAGACAAAGATAACTTTGCATGTGAAGCAAATTAAATTTATTTTATTTATCTTAGTTAAAGGAGATTATTATGAATAATAAAATTATATTTTTTATCTTAAGATTATTAATCTATTTCTTAGCTATTTGGGGATGTAATACTTTAACTAGTTATTTGGAATTGGGATATGTTTGGAGTTTAGTTGTACTATTAATCGTAATGATTTTCGTTAGTATAGTTGTTGAAACGGTATTCATTAGAATTAGAAAAAATAGATAAATAACCACACTAAAAACCCCCCTTATTTTCCGAGAATAAGGGGGTTTGGTGTTGTCCATGATGGAGGCTATCATGGTTGTATTGTATGGAAATATTATACAATATTGATAAGTCCAATTCAAAAGTTTTCTTCACAATTTTCAATGTATATTTACTGAAATTTAGCGTGTTATGTACCGTTATAAGTGATACAATAGATTTTAAATTATTTAATGTGAGGTTTGAATGATGACAAATGTATATTTTTTAAGACATGGTGAAACGGATTGGAATTTGGAAGGTAGAACGCAAGGCAGAACGGATATTCCTTTGAATCGTAATGGCGAATTACAAGCTAACGAAAGTGGTGTAGCTTTAAAGGATAAAAAGATTGATGTGATTATTACGAGTCCTTTAAAAAGAGCTAAAAAAACTGCCGAAATCGTTCAAGAACAATTGAATGTAGATTTGATTGAGAGAGAAGCGTTTATTGAATTATCGTTTGGTGATGCTGAAGGTATGACGCTTGCTGAAAAACTCGAACGATTCCCAAATCGAATATATCCTAATAGTGAAGATGGGGCTAGTATCGAGCATAGATTCGTAAATGGATTGTCTGAATTACATGAAAAATATCCAAATCAAAATGTAGTAGTTGTATCTCATGGTGCCTTTATTAATGCCATATTATATCATTATTCAAATGGAGAAACAGGGACAGGAAAAATTAAACTTACAAACGGTAGCATATCGTCGTTAAAAATATCAGACGATAAAGTAGAAATATTAGAATGTAATCAAGTAAATCACTTGTCTCAATATAAGAAAATTGGTGAGATATAAAGGATGATTGTATGAAAATTAGAATGTTCGATTCAAAAGATGCAAAAGCAGTTAGTGAAATGATTATTCACACATTGAGAACAACCAATGTAAAAGATGAACCAGTTGAAGAGATAGAAAAAGTTGTGAGTAGCATGACACCTGAAGCAATAATTGAAAGAGCAAGTTTTACAAATTTTTATATATTTGAAGAAAATAATCAAATAATAGCAACAGGTGCAATTGGACCGTATTGGGGTAGCCAAACTGAAAGTAGCTTGTTTACCATTTTTGTATCACCAGATCATCAAGGAAGAGGTATTGGTAAGTTCATAATAGAAACCCTTGAAAATGACTATTATTATAAACGTGCACAACGTATAGAAATTCCAGCATCAGTTACAGCAGTAGAGTTCTATAAAAAGTATGGTTATGATTTCAAGAATGGTATCAAATTTCAAGATGCTGAAGGTATTTATAGAATGGAAAAATTTAAATAAAACTACCTAAGCTTTAGTTATCTATATTTCTATATTCATAACTTAAACTTATCATTCAAAATACTAAATTTGTCATATTTATTATGATTCATTTGTGATAGCTTGAATATAAGAGAAATATAGTGAGAAAGAGGATATTATGTTTGTTTTCATTTTAACGGAAGTGTTATTACCGCTTCTTATTTTAATTTTTGTTGGGTTTTTATTACAGAGAAAGTTTGAATTTAATTTAAAACATTTTTCTACACTTATTACTTATTGTTTAATGCCTGTTGCGGTTTTTGCGAATATTTATGATATTACGATTCAGATGGATTTGTTATTAAAGGTTCTATACTATATTGTAGCTTATAGTTTAGTTATGATTTTAATTGGTAATTTATTTGCTAAAGTATTGAATCTTCAAAAAGGTGAGAGTGCGGCGTTAAAGAATAGCATCTCTTTGATGAATTCTGGTAACTATGGTTTGCCGGTCAGTCAATTAATCTTTAGTCAAAATCCTATTGGTGTTGCTGTACAAATATTCGTGCTTATTTTCCAAAATCTACTTACGTATTCTTATGGTATGTATAATTTACTTTCCACTACTAAAAGTTTAAAAGATATTGTCATTTCTTTTTTGAAGCTACCTGTTTTTCATGCACTGATTTTAGGGATTATATTTCAAGTAGGGCATATTAAATTATCTCAAGTGTTTCTTATTCCTATCCATCAAATTTCAGATAGTTTTGCGCCAATTGCTTTAATTTTATTAGGTGCTCAATTAGCGCATATTAAATTGAAATTATTGCATAGAGCGATTATGGGATCGTTGATTGGTAGGTTGATAATTGGACCACTTACTGCACTTGGTTTAATTTATTTATTCCATATTGATGGCGTTATTGCACAATCGTTATTTATAGCTAGTGCCTTTCCAACTTCAAGAAATACATCAACGATTGCTTTTGAATATGATGTGGAACCTGAACTACATGCTCAAATTGTATTATTCTCCACATTATTAAGTTCAGTCACAGTTTCAATCGTCATTTATTTTTCATATATACTATTTACTTAAGTGAATATCGTTTAAATTTATAATGTCCATGCTTACTAAGATGTAAGCGAGGACATTTTTTGTTTATATACTATTAGATGAAAGATGTATATTATTATATTTAAATATTAAGTTGACACTATAAAAAAGTGAGCGTATACTCTTTAAACATGAAAAGGAGCTGTATACGTTTGAAGTTTAATAAAAAGAAAATCAACGTCGTAGATATCGGTATGGCAAAGAAAAGTGTATTTGCTACTGGTATTGGTAATGCAATGGAATGGTTTGACTTTGCACTATATTCTTACCTTGCAGTTATCATTAGTAAGAATTTCTTCAGTCCAGTTCAAAATGATGAATTAAAATTAATTTTCACTTTTGCAACATTTGCGATAGCATTCTTACTTAGACCAGTGGGCGGAATCGTCTTTGGTAAAATAGGTGACAAGCTAGGTAGAAAAGTTGTCTTAACATTTACTATTATTATGATGGCAATTTCTACTTTGATTATTGGACTATTACCTACATATGATCAAATCGGAGTTTGGGCACCAATTTTATTATTGCTAGCTCGTATTTTACAAGGTTTCTCAGTAGGTGGGGAATATGCTGGTGCGATGGTTTATATCGCAGAGTCTTCACCGGATAATAAAAGAATTAGATTAGGTAGTGGATTAGAAATTGGTACTTTAACTGGTTATATTGTGGCATCTATCCTTGTTACAGTATTGTTCTGGACACTATCAGACGCTCAAATGAATTCTTGGGGTTGGAGAATTCCATTCTTCTTAAGCGCGCCAATTGGATTGATTGGTCTTTATTTGAGAACGCATTTAGAAGAAACGCCAATTTTTGAAAATGATATCGCTGATCAAAAAGATCAACTGAGCGTTATTGAAATTATAAAACAATATAAAAAAGATATCTTATTATGTATTGTGTTTGTAGCCTTCTTTAATATTACAAACTATGTATTATTAGGTTACATGCCTTCATATCTAGATGAAACAGTTGGTATTAGTGATCGTATTAGTACACCGATAACAGCGATTGTATTACTGATTATGGTACCGTTCGCACTTACATTTGGTAGACTTGGCGACAAAATAGGTAATAAGAAAGTAATTTCATTCGGTCTAATCTTAGGTATATTAGTATCTGTTGTTTCATTCCAATTCTTAAACATTGGGGGACTAGGATTCTTATTCCTTGGATTACTATTGTTAGGTATCGTATTATCAGTTTACGAAGGTACAATGCCAGGTTCATTACCAACATTGTTCCATACAGATATTCGTTACAGAACATTATCATGGACATTTAATATTTCAGTTTCGTTATTTGGTGGTACAACACCATTAGTAGCTTCATGGTTAGTACACGTGACAGGTAATAATTTAGCACCTGCATTCTATTTATTGGGTGTGAGTATTATTGGTCTGATTGTTGTCTTAACATTATTTGAAGATACTTCTAAAAAATCATTAAAAGGATCTTATCCAACTGTAGCATCGAAAAAAGAATTTGTTCATGCTGTAGAAAATCCGAAAGATTCATTATGGTGGCATAACGAAAGTACAAAATCATAATTTACATTAAAGAGTCTGGGACTGAAAAGTTCTAGACTCTTTTTCATATTTTTAGAAATATGAGGGTCAACATTGCAAGTGAGGTGCGACAAGCAACATAGACGATCCCTATGTTGCAAGACAGCCCAAACAAGCAACATAGAAACTCACGTTTACATTGATTTTTCCTTATAAAAAAGACCGGGACATAATGCTATGTCTCAGTCTCTTGTAGTATCTTATCAGTAGATGTCTTAATTGAAATACGCTTGTACTAAGTTTTTTCAACTCTAGTGATCCTTGCCGGGGCGGGACTACGAAATCTTTTTGTTATATGTGTAATGAAAGACTTAATTGGGTAAAGTAGTGAAGAAGTAATAGTAAATGATATATTGTAAGAGGAGCTGATAAGGATGGGAAACATAGTAAAACGTATTTTAAGATATGTTGGTACAGTTTTAATTATGAGACTTATAAGAAATCTTTTTAGTAAAGGTTCTAATAAACGTTAAAGAATCATGAATTTCTTTAGATTATTATTAAAATAATGTTTAGAGTTTATATACGTCGGGTATTTTATTATTACAAAGCTATTTACCTAGAGTGGTTTTGAAAATATTTATTCGTATATGACATAAGCACCGCACAATTTTGTGTGGTGCTTTTATTTGTTAAATATATCTGTATCAAAAAAGAAGCATATCACAAAATTAATTAAGTGATATGCTTCTTTATATTTATTGTACTTTCTATTTTTTAATTGCTTTTAAAATGAATGAAAGTACTAAGATTAAGATGATTGAACCGATTAATGCTGGAATAATTGCAATTCCACCTATTACTGGTCCCATATCTCCTAATAATTTACCACCAATTGCTGAACCAATAATACCTGCGATAATATTACCAATAATACCGCCTGGAATATCTTTACCTAAAATAACACCTGCTAGCCAGCCGATTAAACCGCCGACGATTAACATTAATATAAAGCCCATATATAATTACCTCCTACTTTTACACTTCTTTATATATATCCAAAGTGAAGATACGTTAAACACTTATAAAGAAAATTATTGGTAAAATTAAACAATAATTGTAGTAAATAGTTGGTTTTTTAAAATATTGGTATTATTTTATGAGCTTCTAGGATATCTTTAGTCCAAAAATATTGTTTGCCTTGTCCTGTATATGCTGGTACTAAAACATCATTTCTAATACAGGCATAGAACCATTCTGGATCGACACTACTATATAATAAAGTTTGGTATTCAATAAAATCTGATTTCCAGTTTATATTAAGTTCTTTCATAACTATACACTCCATAAATATTAAGCTTTATGACCTGCAATTAAGTTTTTTCGTTTATGTGAATGGTGTTCAAACAAAGTATGAAGAAAAACGTGTATATGGACCATACCCATCTAATAGATCTATTTCTGTATATGCTGAGGGTAAATATAAAGGTAAAACTTTAAAGTCTAATACGGTTAAAGTTAAAGAAAATAAAGATATCAATAATCAAAATATAACTTTAGAATTTGATACAACGAAGATAGATGAAATGGTTAAAAAAGATAGAGAAATAGAAAACGAAGCTAAGGCATTTATGGACGACTATACCAAAGACTTAAATAAAGCCTATAAAGAAGTTGAGTTTAAGCATGTAGAAAAGTATTTTGAACCTAATTCTAGCTTGTCTAATCATATTAAATCTATGGTAGACAGTAAAAATAAATCTAAGTACACTATGCCGACATATACAGGCTATAAAAAAGATGGTTCAAAGATATATATTGAATTAGTTAAAAAAGATAAGTCTAATAATCCGATTAAATCACAATATGAATTAGCGTATGATCATAAAGATAAGTCATTTAAAATCGTATCATATGGTGATATTCAAAAAACATAAGTTAGTAAAAGGATTAATAATTCACTGAATGTATTTTAAAAATTGGAAATTTTCTGATAAAATAGTGTGTTTTTTTATTTATTGATGATATAATAATAATCGTACATATATTTAATTTCAGGAGGCGATAAATATGAAAACTTTAGAACGTGATTGGAAAGAAAGTATTTTTGAACCTGTACTTAATGTAAGTAATGACAAATGGGATTAAATTCAATAAACAAAAGTCTTATAGAATATATTCTATAAGACTTTTGTTTATTGAATTTAGAAAGGATGAATAAAATGATATATACATCTAATGATAATTTAGAAATTTACAATGAAGACATGGAAGAATTATTTAAAATTGATAACTTGCTCAAAAATTTAAACTTAAGAGATAAGAAAGAAACTGAAAATACCATCCATACTGTATTAGATATATCTAGTAAAATACGACATTTTGCAGTGGCTGAACAATTATTTGGAATGGCTATTGGATTTAAAAATAGTTATGTAAGGTCAAAATTAATAGATTTTGTTAAAAGTTGGTTGCCTTATCCTTCAGCAATTGAAACAATAATTAGGCTAACTCATGATCCAGACGATCTTGTTTCTTTTAAAGCTATGAGTATTTGTGGTGAAGAAAAAATAGAATTATCAGTAAAATATTTATCAGATATTGTTGGAGATATTACGGAAAGAAACACACCTAGAAAGCCTGTAGGTTTAGGTGCCCAAATAGTAATACATAATTTACTGAAAATCTATGGAGCAAAAAATGAAGAAGAACTATCATATAAAAAAGCATATTTTGAAAAACATTTAAAATTTATGAATCATTATGAAAACAAAGTAGATATTTCTGCAGTAATTAAAGATGAGTTTAAATCTTTAAATGAAGAAAATATGATTTATATAGAAGAGGGTTTCTTTAATTATGGTATAAGTGAAAATGATATTAAAGAAAAAGATTTTGCTTGGACAGACAATGCTCCTAGTACTAAAGTTTGGTTACCTGCCTATTATATAGATAAATACCCAGTGACTAATGAGGAATATGATGAATTTTGTGAATTTGTAGAAAAATATGGACATATTTTTTGTCATCCAAATGAACCGAAAAATAAAAATCACAGAAGAAATACTTACTATGATTCTAAATATAAACCTGATCATCCTGTATCTGGGATTGATTTTTATGATGCTTATGCCTACGCTAGATGGAAAGGAAAAACTCTTCCATCTGAATTTCAATGGGAAAAAGCTGCTAAAGGAAATTCTGTAACAAAGTGGCCTTGGGGCAATGATTTTGATGGTAGCAAAGTACGTTATTCAGGAACTCTTTTTGAAAAAAAACCAGATTCTATATCAGAATGGCATGATAGATTAATAGATGTATATTATAACCAAGATATAGAACTCTCAGAAAGTATTAGTATAGAAAGAAATGTTTCGAGTTATGGAGTTCATAATATGCTTGGAGGTAATTGGGAATGGACCAAGAGTGATTACTTTTCCAAGAGAATGTTCCATCCTTCTTATAATCATAATCATGATAAATTAAATCAATTCGGAGTTTTAAAGGGAGGATCTTTTTATTCACATCAAGAGCTAATGTATCCGGCATTTAGAGGGAAAGATATACCGTATTGTAGGCATGATGAAATGGGATTTAGATGCGTTAAAGAAATTCCATTACCATTATTGAGAAAAGAAAATAAAAAACCTATTGAAAATAAGGCAATCTACTAATGTTTTACAATTTAAGTTTTTATTCGTTATTAGTAACGCAACTTGCCACTAATTTAGCTTTTTCTTTCTATACAATGGCAATTACTTATTATGTATATACACTAACTAATTCAGTCTTTTTTTCAAGTCTAATAACTTTTATTAGTGTTGGTTCAAAAATTCTTTCAGGGTTAAGTATAAGTATTATAACTGAAAAAATTAAAGTAAAAAACCTTTTATTATTTAATGCAGTGTTTCAAATACTATGCATGATAATACTCCTGATAAGTATAAATAATAATGTCAACATGATTATTGTTTATATAATAATCATGTTTCTATCCTTTTCAAATGGTATTTTCACTCCACTGAAATCAAGAATACTGAAAGAAAATCTTGATAGTAATGAAATGGCAAAAGGTCTGTCTCTCATTACGAGTTTAGATCAGATACTGCTATTTTCAGGATGGATATTAGGAGCATGGATTATCTCATTGATTGGTAATAATAACCTTTTATTACTTTCTTTAATATTACTTTCATTAGCTTTTATTGCAATTATTAATATAAAAATTAAAAATGAAAAGGAAGAACTACAAGGTAAAAATCCGATTATAACAATTATGAATTCTTTTTCGGTTTTAAAAGGTATCCCTGTAATTAGAGTTTTAATTATCATTGAGTGTTTAGAAGTTTTGATGGGTTCTATTTGGATAGGATCCGTGACATTAAAATTTGTTCAAGTACATTTAAAGCATGATGTAACATGGTGGGGATATGTTAATGCTAGTTACTACTTAGGCACTATATTAGGCGCTTTTATTGTAATAAAATATGCTGAATTCTTTAACAAACGACCTATCCAAAAGATTACTATTTTTATGTTTATATATGGAATTTTATTGATTCTATATTCTTTTAATATAATTGATGTAATTGCATTAGTACTAGTGGTGCTAATCGGTCCAGTTTTACAAATAAAAGATATTATTCAGGAAACTTACTTTATAAATAAAATTAATGAAAAAGATATGATTAAGATCACAGGTTTAAAGAATTCACTTGTGCAACTTTCTTTTCTATTTTCTATATTACTAGTTGGTTATATAACTGAATATATAGCTATACAGTATATTTATACTATTTCAGGTGTGTTAACTTGTTTAATAGCAATTATGTTTTCTAGGTATATGTATACTAAAAATATAAACTTAGAAAAAAGTGATATAAAAACATAGATTATATAAAATTTGATATAATCTTGTTCATTTCAAACAAATCTTCTTTAACTATATTGAACTAGCAAAAAAGAATAAATCGAAAAATCCGATTAAATCACAATATGAATTAGTGTAGCATCATAAAAATAAATTACTAAAAATCGTATCAAATGGTGATATATAATTGACTAGCATGATAAAAGGAAAAATGAATGCTATGATTTACCTACCTGTGTAATAAACATAGGTAGTTTTTTTGTATTTCAACCAACAAATAGTTAATAATAATTTACAATATGTGTGTTTGTGTGTTACAATATGTTTGTAGTTAAAAACAGGAAGGAGTGAAAAAATGAATACGCAGGCATTGAAGTTTGTATATAACAATAAGATTTATACACTGACTAAGCATAACATTGGTAAAGGTTATACCTGTATTGTCGTTTTTGAAAATGGTGTTTTTCTAGGATTATTAGATCTACCTGTAAATGAGCAGATAGAAAACGTGTTACTCGATACCGCTTCAAAAATAAAAAAAGACGCAACGTTTTTAGAAAAAACGCACGCCTAAATCGAAAGTTTTTAAAAGTGCTTGTGAACTAAGTTATCACCTTAAAAACTGGTGGAATGAGGACACATTCCACCTCTTATTATAACACTATAGGAGGTAATTATCATGACTAGAATGAATAAAAAGATTAATTCAATTGAATTTATTTCAAATGGTAATCTGTATGATTTAAGACTGCAAGAAACCGACAAAGAAGATAAAGTCAGACAATACGAAAATGGTTATTTAAAAGGTGTTGCTGCAAGAGGAAATAATGAACCTTCTGAAATTGTTGTCTTATTAAAAAGTATTGAGATTATGAGAGATACAGACTTTGTTAATAAAGCTATAGAGTTTGAAAAAGATAATGAATTGTATGAATTAAGATTACAAGATGTATCAAATGGTGATTGTAAAGTAAGGTTATATAAAAACAATGAATATATAGACAATCTGAGTAAATCAGATACAGAAGATAAGTACAATATCGTTTTAATTAGAGCTTTAGGTATTTTGAACTCATCTCAAAGGAGAGTGGTTTAAATGATTAAATATCATACACAAAAATCACTCGAAAAACTACAAGATGTGATTGATAATTTTGTTAATGAAAAAGGCACTGGAATTACAAAAAATATAGATGAGAAATCAATTATACTCATCGGTTCAGATATGAAAATCGTAAATGAAGAAAGTCAATTCTCTTTTGTAACACTTAATGTTCAAACATTGGAATTAGATAAAGAAATAAAAAGCCCTAAAGATTGGATAACTGAGAAAAAGCCATTTAAATCAGTTGAAGATTTAGAAGAATACTTGAATGAAACCACTTATGAAGAATTAATTTGGTTCAAAGCGTTATAAAATTCTAAGGAGGGTTACTATGTTAGAGCAAATATTTGAAGCACATAACAAAAAGTATATGTTCTCAAAGATTGTTAACCTTTGGGGTGATGAAGAAATTGGTTTATATGAAAATTCGGATTTAATTGGATATCTAAATGAAAAATATTCAGTAGAAGAAGCAATCAAATTGATTACTGCACATCAGGAATTTAAAAAGTTAGGTGTTATAGTTTGATTCTGTTATTCCCCTGCTATGTTATGGTGGATATAAAAAAAGCGACCACACAAGTGATCGCACATTTGGTTAACAGAATCATCTATTGAACCAAACAAAAAGGTATATTTATTATAACATAATTATAGACGGAGGAACTAATATGGATTTCAAAAAAATTAATGAGGTTTTAAATCACGATCAAACTATATACACAAAATCTAATGGTATGAATGTAGCAATTAATACAGAATTAGGTTGTTATGTATCAGAAACAAGTGGTGTTTACTCGGTTTCTGATTTAAAAAACAATGACTTAACTAATATAGGACAAGAACCTATAAAAATCTTAGGTATGCAAGAAGTCGGAGATATACTTGGCAAAAGTAGACATGGTGTGCGCTGGGCTTTAGAAAATGAACATTATGATGTAGTACCTAAACCGGCTTTTGTAAATCATCAAAAACGTGGCAATACTTATTTTTGGTTAGAATCACAATTTGATAAGAAAGGTTGAAAAATATGAAGTACATCAAGACGTTACTCGCAATAATCCTAACAAGTACCCTATTAGCTGGGTGTGATTTGGAAAAGGATATTAAAAGAGAACTTAAACAAGAAGCTAATAATCAAATAGATAAAGGTTTAAATGAATTAAAGTCGAAAGCGTTTAGTAAAAAATCGACAGTAAAAACAAGTGAAGAAGATAAGGCGCTTATCAAAGTTCAAACTAACGAAGAAAATTACGCTTTATTGAACGACAATAAAACAACACTCACAGATTATGATCAGCAACTCTTGAACCAAAATGGTAATGATAAATTTTGGGCTAACTATTCAGATTTAGATGATTTAGGTAGAGGTGGCAGAGTTACAGCGCTTGTGACTAAGGAAGCAGTGGATAGTCATTCATCTAAAGCACAAGAACGCCCCTCTTTTGATTCAACAGTTAGACTTGCAGGCGAATTTAAAGATGGTACTTACGATCCACTTGAAAAAAGGTGGAAAGGCAATGAAAGTAATAATCAAATATTACAGTTAGATGGTTATAGAGGTTATATCTATAACAAATCTCACTCATTAGCATGGTCATTGGGTGGAGATATGGAAACACATAATTTAACACTAGGTACAAGAGCGCAAAATGTTGGTAGTAATAGAGCTAGTGAAGGTGGCGGTATGGGTTATCCTGAAACTCAAGTGAGAAATGCGATATATAACCACCCTGAAGCTAAGATTTATTATGATGTACACCCTGTGTACAATAATGATGAATTATTACCACGGGGTTCACATGTGAGAGCTTATTCTATTAATGACAACGGTCAGACTGTTAACTTAAACGTTTGGGTATCTAATACTCAAAAAGGTGTATCGATTAATTATAAAGATGGTACTTATGAATATTGAAATAGTTAGGGGGATATTATGGAATTTATTGTAAAACATGCAAGTAAAATAAGAATGATAGTTATTGTTATTTTTATAGCTATTATTAATTTGATTGGAGATAATATATATTCTCCTTATTACTATATACCGTTAACTATCTTATTTATGACAATACATTTTTGGTTAATCGGCATTCGAAACAAGAGACAAGCTTTAAGTATCAAAGCTTTTAGGGTAAATATGATATTAAATATTATCCTTTTTATACTATGTTTTATAGGTGTGTATATATTTAGTGTAGACAATCACTGGATTAACAATCCTTTTATTGTACTATGTTACATTTTTATTATAGTAATAATAGCAATTTATATATATCACAGAGAAAGAAAAAATAATGAAGTATCTAATGGTAAATGATAATAGAACATATATTGAGGTTACTTGTCCTTATTGTAATAATCATGATGGAAATTTATTTAAAAAAATTAACAATGCCACGATGAAATTATCAAGATGTAATACATGTAATAAGGTATATGAAATTAGGAAAGAAAAACCTCACAAATACTTGATTGTAAAATATCAATGACAAATATAAAAACCACAACAATTATAGCGACTTGTTGTGGTTTTAACGTTCATATGACATAGTGTTGGTTTATTAGTGTATGATTAAATGCTGCCGTAATTAACAACCTATAAGTTTACTATACAATATTTTACATACGAATGGTAGTATATATAAGTCCGATTTTAAAGGAAAAAAAGAGAGAAACATAGATCAAAAGGGAACTATGTTTCTCTTTATAATTATTAAACAGTTTCTTGAATTGTATCTATATAATTCCCGAATTCTGTTTTTATATTAGTAATTGTTTCTTTAGAAAAACTTATGATATCTATCACAGAATTACTAAGATATATCATATTTTTATCATTATAGAAGATGATATATGGTTCTACTAATCCTTTTTGAATATATAAAGAATAATTAATTATTTCTGTATTTTTTATATTTTCAATAGTTGCAATAATATATTTTTCATCAGTATAATGGAGTTCTTCATGCCAGTTTGTAATAGATAGAAAACGACCAATTCGTGTTTTTTCTCTAAATTTAACAGGATATAAATACTCAGATAAAAATGAACACTTTGTATTAGATTGGTTGCTAAACAACTGATTAATAATTTTAGAAAGTTGCTTTTTTTCAAAACTATCTATATCAAAACGCATTCTATTTTCATGAGATGATTGAAAAAATGGAATTTCACTTTCTAAATCAAAATTTATTTGTTGTTCTCCGATGTTAATAATCATTTTTTAATCTCCAATTCTTTTTAGGTTGGCATCATATGTACCGCTTCTTGTTTTCTTACTACCTAGATTTTTAATGCTACTTGCACCTTTCCATGCTCCTCCATTGTGACCATCTTTATCAACAGAGATATATTTGGGATTGCCTTTACCATTTTTCTTAAAGACCTTTTTGCCATGAGATACAGATTTTGTTGCAGAATAACCTAAGTTTTTAGCTGCTTGAGCAGCAACTTGAGGGCTTGTACGAATCATTGATGTTACAACGGTTTTACCATATTTTTTGATAGCCATTTTAAGACCTTGTTTAGCTATAAAGCCAACTAATACAGCGACTACAGGAGCAACTGAAGCTTTAACTTCATTTGTATCATATACTAATTTTTCTCCAGTATCTTGATCAGTAAATTCAGCTTTAAAGTCATTTTCATTCACAATTCTTAAAAACGTTACATCATATGTTTTATCTAGGTTATTACCATATTCGTCATTTAATGAAGCGTCTACGGTAATTTTATCTGTATTTTGATCAAATTCTAAGCTACTTTCAATATCTAAATCATTTGAGTTATAATTATTTTCAATGTAATTACGGTTATCTTTGGTATAAATATTTTCGTCAATGTTATTTTCGTTCACTTTACTATTAGCACTATTTATATCTGTTTCTTTAATAACTTCAGCAGCTTCCGCAAAGTTTCCATAAGTAATCGTGATTATACTAGCAAGTAATAAAGCTATAAGTTTGTTTTTCATATTTTCTCCTTTGATGTATCAATTTATTGGGTATTTTTTTAAAACATGTGACAAATTATTTCTTGAATCCAATTTAGTTGTTAGGTAAGAAGTGAAATAAGCAGCGGCAAAAGATGTTCCATTTACAGTTGTAATTTCATCTTTTGAATCTAATGTATAAACTTCGACACCGGGCGCTTTAAAATCGACTTTTTTAGTTGGTGCATAAATAAATGGTTTGTTATTTTTATCTATTGCTGTAATAGAATAGACCTCATTGAAACGAGCAGGATAGTCACTATAATCATCCATATTATTTCCCGCTGCACCTACTAAAATGATACCTTGTTTTTTAGCTTTTTTTATAACATCATGTAATTCTTTGTTGTAACGTTGAAAGCCAAAACTCATATTGATAATATCTACATCGTTTTTAATACACCAATTGATGCCATTCACTATACTATCTGTCTCTCCACCGAGTTCATCATCTAAAACCTTAACATCGTAAATACTTACTGTTTTGCTTATCCCGATTAACTTTTCTTTATGTTTCCCATATGTGATAATACTTGCGATTTGTGTGGCATGATTACTTTTAGTGTTTATTTGATTACGTTTATTTATAGCATCATATTTTTTTATGACAAACGCATTGTTAATTCTTTCATTATTAATACCTGTATCTAATATAGCCACTTTGGTATTAGAGTTGTTTGAATCTTTTTTTGTTAAATTTAGCGTTTCCCACGTCCAATTATTTGGCTGTTTGTAGAAATAAAATGAGAAAAAAACTATAAGAATAATGATTACTATAAATAGATATTTGACACTACGTTTCATACGACACCCATCATTATTATCTAAATATACCCTTATTGAGATTGTTTAGAGAATAAAGACCTCCTGTTTAAATTTATATATTCAGTAATATAAAGAATAAAAAACATTCTGAATATATATACTTTATATATTTACTTATCTTCATATTTATGTCAATGATTGTTTGTATTTACAATATATGTTTATAAAGTTCATGTTTATGCTTTATGACCTGCTATAAGTCCTTTTCTTTCTAATAATGTACCACTATTTAATAAGCTTGAACCGCGCATAACAATATCTTTGCCATATTTCATACGTATAAAATCTAAATGATTTTCGAGTGTCTCTGTCTTAATTTGATACGGATCGTCGAATAAAGATAGTTGCTTAATTTGGTTTGGAATAAATTTGCCAAATGATATCGCGATCGTTCTATAAAGTCTGTCCGGTTCTAACCGTTGAGATAAATAATCCCATAATAATTGTGTGATAACATAAGTATTCATAAATCCCGTTTTATTTGTAAATTGCTTCCGCACGCCTCCAACGTCTGCATAACCGACACTCACGCTAATACGTGTAGGGTATAAATTGAGCTTTCTAGAACGGAAATAAACTTCATCTACTTGTTCATTTAATACAGTCTTAAGTTCATTCATACTGTAATCACGCATAAGTATTTGCGACTTACCTAGAGATTTATCATATATACGATGAGGATTTCTAATGACGCTTTCATCAATACCATTAGCATGCAAATGAAGGTCAACGCCAATAACGCCAAAGTCCCGCTTCAAATATTCCACAGGATAGTTAGCTAAGTGACCAATTGTAAATATCCCTTTCTTATTAAGCTTAGCTTCTGTACGTCGATTGATTCCCCACATGTCTCGTAAAGGTTGAATGGACCAAACTTTAGACGGCACATCTTCATAGCGCCATTCTGATATACCAAGACTCGTATGCTTTGCGTCAATATCCATCGAAAGTTTCGCGAGTAATAAATTAGAGCCAATGCCAATCGTGCTACGAATTTGAGTATAATTAAATATACGCTCTTGAAGTTGCATCGCTAATGAAAAGGGAGAATGCGCAAATAAATGATACGACTCTGATACATCCATAAAGAATTCATCTATACTGTATTGATGAAAATCTTCAGGAGCAACATAATCCAAAGCAATTTTGCTAATCTGTGTTGATAATTGCATATATTTCTTCATAGATGGATTAATAACATAGATATCTTTACGTTGAGGTATTTCATATAAACGAGAACCTGTTTTAATACCAATTGCTTTTAAAGGTGGTGTAGCTGCCAAGACAACAGAACCTTTACGCTTCGTATCAGCCACAACAGCTAGCTTAGTCGTTAGCGGGTTCAAACCTTTTTCAATACATGAAACAGACGCAAAGAAACTTTTTAAATCCACGCATAAAATATCCCGATTTAGACAATAACTGTAGTCATACATAAAAATCACCCTAGTCATATTGTACTTTTATTATACGAACATATGTTCTATTTTGTAAAGTATAAACTTGTGTAAAAGCACAATATATTATCATATGATGATTGTGACGTATTAGATTAAGACTTTAAATCTTGCCATTCTTCTCTTAAAAGCCCCATTCTAATAGAGTCGTAATAAGTTCCGTTATAATATCTTACTTTTCTAATTCTAGCTTCCATCGTCATACCAAGACGTTCTCCAATTTTAATCATGCCTTTATTTCCTGACCAAGTCGTATAACCAACGCGAACAATATCTAAAGTATTGAATAAATGATCAATCCACATACGCATGACATTAGTGCCAATGCCTTTACCCCAATTATCAGATTGATAGATTGAAATACCCATCTCTAGCCACTTAGAAGGTTCATGTTCCCAGTAATAAGAGACTGTACCAATAACTTCGTTGTTGTATATCACAGCCCATCTATTCGGAACATTTATCCAATCATCCTTTTGTAGCAAGAAATCATCATATGACATAGCATGATGAGGAAAATAAGGCGCATCCCATAACTTCCATTCAGGATTTGAGTCCTTAAAAGCCATCTGCCATATACTATTTAAATCTTCTAATTTAATAGGTCTAATATGTAATTCACAATTTTCACCCATGTTATCCCTCAGTTCTGTATAAAATAATTAAAATTATTATATCATGTGAATTGGAAAAATTATAATTTCTTTGAAGTTTACAGTTTTGAAAATAAGCTATATGAATTATTAAGAATATGTAGCCAATCAATATAATCTAATAAAAAATGGTTACTTTCCATCGCATAATTTTAAAATACAGTTTTTGACAATAATATTTATAAATTATAAAATAAAAAAAGAGAGGTGCTCATTATGTCAGAATATGTTACGAGAAATGAATTTGAACAATTTAAAAAGTGTGTTGATGAACGTTTCGATACTTTGAACAATAAGATTGATCATTTGCTAAGTATCATTCAAGACAAAATTACAATTTCAATGAACAACCTTGAAAGAAGTATTAATGAAACAATAAGAAAAATAGAAAAGCGGTTATTGCATCTGTTCTATCGGGTGTAGGTGTATTAATAACACCAGCAGGGTTAATTGGAAATATATTAGGTGTGTTTTAATAAGAAAGACTTAATCTTACAAAATTGTAAGCTTAGAAGCCTGTTGTGACAACAATGTTAGGACTATTTCAAGTGAGATGATGCTATCATTTTACTTGAAAGGAGAGATAACATTGAAAGGTTTATTAAAAGGTATTGTTTTTCTAATTATATTTGTCATTTTATGTTGTTGTTTATTAATCGTTATATTTAGTACATCTGGCTCAAGTGAGATTAAAGGTGTATCAGATCAATTAAATCCATTTATGAAAGAGAAATACGCTTATGTAAAGACAAAGCTACCTGATGCTGTTGAAGAACATAATATTAGAAGATATAAGCAAGATATTGTAGATGAAGATGGTAAACGTACGAAAGTGGAATTTATATCATCAGATGAGCTTAAAACAAATCACTATTTAAAAATTAAGCATAAAGGGGCACATGTGGAATCATTTGAAGAAGTTGATAAAAGTGAAATACCAAAGAAAGTGCTAAACGTTATAGAATAAAAAAGAACGAGATGATCAATTTATCTCGTTCTTTTTATTTGTAATAAATATTTAATATAACGAAATATTCTTCAAGTATATTAATTAATTATAGTTTGTAATACAATATAAAAATAAAATATAAGGGGGATTATTATGAAGTACAAGTTTGGAACAGCAATAATTTTGACGACAAGTATATTATTTTCTCAATCTGTTGGATATATCAATGCAGAAGAACATCAAAGTGAACAAACAGAGAACACAAGCAAATCGATTAGTTTTGAACAAGCACAAAAGATGAACCCGAAAGAATTAACAGGCTTGCTAACGGATGAAGATCTTAAATTACATAATAAAGATGCAGAAGAAAATTCTACAGAAATAGAATCCAATCAACATACAAATGAAGCGTATCAAGATGTTAATAATTATATTGCTAAAAATAATATTAAGCCGTCTACAATCACGCAAGATTCTAGAATGGATAGTTTGCCGAAATATGACTATAAATCAGATAAGTTTATCGGTGTGATTATACATGAAACAGCTAATCCTGATAGCACAATAGATGAAGAAATCAATTACATGTATAACAATTATGAAAGTGCGTTTGTTCATGCTTATGCAAGTAGTAGTAAAATTGTTCAAACAGCATCTAGTGATTATTTAGCTTGGGGAGCAGGTGCAAAAGCCAATCCATATTTCTATCAAATAGAATTGGCTCAATCTAGTACATTTGACCAGTTTGCGAAATCGGTTAATAATCAAGCATATTTAACTGCGAAAATGTTACACCAAAATGGACTGAAACCATCATTAGCCGATAATAATGAAGGAACAGGTACAGTTATCAGTCACAATGCCATTAGTCAGTATTATGGTGGAACAGATCATACAGATCCAATCAATTACTTTAGTCAGTGGGGCTATGATATGGATCGATTTTATAGTCTCGTTCAAAAGCATTATAATGATTTAAATGAATCGAGTGACAGTATTACAGGCGATACACATACTGTTGTTTCTGGAGATACGTTGTATAATATCTCTCAAAGAAGCGGCGTAAGTGTAGCTAAACTTAAATCATTAAATAATTTAAGTTCAAATGATATAAGTGTAGGACAAGTATTGAAACTGAAATAATTAAAAACACCTCTAAAGTGCAAGCGTTACTGTAACTTTAGAGGTGTTTCTTTATTTAAATTTAGGTATCAATTTAATATAGAATAGTTCGCCAATAAGCTCGACAAGTGTTTGTGTGACGACAACAGTTGTTACAATTGTTGACCATTTGTCTGGTAGAGATAAAGCTAATGGTAAGACAACTAATGCATTTCTTGTGCTAGTACTAAAAGCAATTGTGCGTTTTAAATCTGAAGGTAAAGCAAAGATTTTACCAGAAAGATAACCAATAAAAGGCGCGATGATCATAAAACAAATGTAAACAGGAACAACTATCCATACGATGTGTAAATCATTAAATATTTTTGAAATTTGAGAGCCTATAACCGTCATTAATACGAGTCCCATAAAAGGAACAGGCAACCATTCTGATAAAGATAAAATATTCGACATAGTATCGGACTTTTTGCTTAAAATCTGCATAAAAATAGCTATGAATAAAGGTACTAGAATAAGGTATACAAAAGTCTTTAGAAAAGGTATAAAGTCAATGTATTCCGAGAAATCTTGGTTTAAAAATATAAGAAAATATATCGGTAATAAAATGATTTGTAGAATAAATAAAATAGGTGTAGCAATCAACATAAAGCTTTCATTTCCGTGACCTAACTTCGTAAAAACAATCACATAATCAATACAAGGTGTCAGTAAAACTAAGTAAATGCCGATTAGAAGCGGTGTAGATGTAATATGAAATGCTGTGACAATTAGAAAAACAAAAATAGGAATAAAAATAAAATTAGAAATAATAAGTGCCACAAGAAATTTAAAATTTAATGCCTTTTGACGTAAAGATAAAAAAGGAATTTGAGCAAACATACTAAACAATAGAATCGCAATTAAAATAGAAATAAAAGGTTCAAAAATAGGACTAGCATGGTCAAACAATAAACCGAAACCTACGCCCATCATAATAAATAAAAGATATATATAAATTTGTTTCTCCTCTAAAAAAGACTTCAAGTAAGACATCATAACCTCCTGTAAATCGCTTAATATAAATCATAGTATGAAGTAGAAATTAATTCAATTGAATAAAAAGATAATGAATATTGTTATAATATGAATACTAATACTATATTTATTGATATTTGTAAGGGGATAGACACATGAAATCTATTTTTATGATGGATGAAATAAATGATACGGAAGAAACTCAAAAAACAGCAAAATATTTTATAGATAAAATTGAAAATTATATTGATATTCTGAAAAAAGATTACGAATTAAATGACATGCCAGAACACGTCATATGGACAAGCGATTATGTAATGAAACACGTATTTAAAAAGAATGTACCAGCGTTTACAAATGAAAAAGGTATATTTATGAATATTGAAAAAGAAAGTTGGAAGACCTTTTTAAATGGTCAAATCAAAAGTGACATGTCTGAAACGACTCAAAACATATTTAATAACTATTTAGAGAAAGAAATATTATGCATATTAGGTCATGAAATTACACACCATTGCGACTTCTTTTTAACAGAATTTGATGATCTTGACTTAACATCAGATGACTTATGGTTTGAAGAAGGATTGGTTACTTTCTTACCAAGGTATTATTTATATAATGACAAAGAATTTAAAGAAATTATACAGTATGAAACAGAATTATTTAATTATTATAAATCAAAATATGATGAAAATAATTTAGAATCATTCACATATGAAGTTTATAAAAGTAATGATAATGCATATGTTATGTTTCATTACTGGAAAAGCTTTTTAGCAATAGTTGATTTAGTTGAAAACTACTATGAAGGCAACATTCATAAGATGATCAAACAATATCAACAATGGAATAAAGAAGGAAAAAAGCAAAAATTAAGTGAATACCTATTTCGGGGATAAGGGAGTATTACATGGATAAAATATATATAAATAAAGATTTAATATTAAGAAATGCAGAAACAAAAGATATAGATGATTATCTTTCAGTTCCTTTTAATAAAGAACTATTAATGATGTATGGATCAACAATGGATTACAGAACTTCAAAATCAAAGGAAAAAGCAGCTTTATTAATTAAAGAAATTCAGAATGAACCTTATGAATGGGCAATTGTATACCAAGATAAATTTATAGGGCAAGTTAGATTGGTTATTGATGATATAAATAACAAAGCAAAATTTGCAATAGGGATATTTAATCCAGAATATTGGTCTATGGGAATTGGAACTAAAGTTTCAGCAGCTGTAGTAAATTATGGGTTTGAATATTTGAAATTACATAAAATTTACTTAAGAGTATTGAAATATAATACTCGTGCAATTAAGGCATATGAAAAAGTAGGATTTATAATTGAGGGAGAAGAACGTGATAGTGCATTTATAAAAGGTGAATACTATAACGATATTCATATGGGTATTTTAAAATCTGAATTTTATATCAATCAATAGTAGCAAGAGACCAATCATACTAATAATTACAAGAAGAAGCGGTGGAAAATGACAAAAGTTATTATAATTAGAGGGAATTCAGGAAGTGGGAAGTCATCTTTAGCAAAAGAAGTACAAAACAGAATAGGATTTCATACTTTGTTAATTTCACAAGATACGATTAGAAGAGAATTGTTATACGATAAACCTGGCAATAAGACAGTGGAACTCATCGATCATTTAATCAGATATGGATTGGAAAATTGTGATTATATGATTATTGAGGGTATTCTTAAAGCGCATAGGTATGGTGATATGCTGAGAAAACATTTTGCAGGCAAGAAAAATGTGTTTACGTATTACTATGATATCTCTTTTGAAGAAACGTTAAGAAGACATAAGAATAAGGAAAATGCTGAATTTGGTAAGGAAGAAATGAGTAAATGGTTTGTTGAGCATGATTATTTAGGTTTAGAAAATGAAAAAATAATAAAAGAACATATAGGTTTAAACGATATGGTAGAAAAAGTGTTGGAAGATATTGATTTTAAAGAATAACAGCGACTTTCCAATAAAAAATTTTAATACTTACCTATCCTTTATATAGCAACTGGGTTAACGCTTTCATACTTTAGCATAATATTGATTTATTTCGAAAACTGAAACAAAATAGATGAAATATTAGCTGAGATGTTCTAATATGTACAAATATGATAGTGAATAAATCAAGGGAGTAATGAAAATGGAAAGTTTTATATTTAGCGTTATTGGAGTTGTAGTATTAATAGCTTTTATTGTGATGTTAGGCACGACTGTTGTTAAAGCGATTAGAGATACTAGGTTCAGGATTCCGTTGCTAAGTACCATTATATTATTCTTTTTAACTTTAGGTTGTGCTGTTGGAGTTGTTTCAACTGAACCTGTCCAGAATAATCATTCAAAAATTAAGTTCGATGATCACGTAGCAGAAGCACAAGCGAATGAATATGTTCAGAAAAAAATGAACCATTCTAAAGAGATTAATTATGACAAGTATAATAATGAAACATATAGCCACAACGAATTGTTAAAAATCACAAATGCTAAGGTTGATAAAATTAGCCATAGTGAAGCTGGTGATAAAATCGTCGAAGTTACAAAAGGTAGTGGCGACGATAAAGTGTCATATTATATTATAGATTATGATCATAAAAAACTTGAAGAAGGCGAAAGCTATACTTTTTATGGTAAAGAAGATTTGAAATATGATGCAAACAGCCAATTACATGGATTTAATGTATGGAAAGTTGAATAGAGATAAACAGAGTCTGGGACACATTACGTTGTCTTAGACTCTGTTTTTTCGATTCTAATTATCAATTCTAAATGAAAAATAAAAATTTGCTCTTGCCAAATAAAAATTCATGTATTATAGTTAAAACGTAGTCATTACGATTTACCTCTGGAAATGAGATGGCTACTTTACTTACTTAATATACGATTTCAAAAGAGTGAGACATCATTTGCCGTCTCACTCTTTATATCTAAAGATTTATTTCAAAAATTTTAAATGTAAAAGGAGTATATAAAATGGCGAAGAAGTCAAAAATTGCAAAAGAGCAAAAAAGAATTCAAATGGTTGAAAAATACCGTGAAAAACGTGAAGAATTAAAAGCTAATAAAGATTACGAAGGTTTGAAAAAATTACCGAGAGACGCTTCTCCTACACGTATTACACGTAGATGCCAAGTGACTGGCAGACCAAGAGGTGTATATAGAAAATTCGGTATGTCTAGAATTGCTTTAAGAGAATACGCACATAAAGGTCAAATACCTGGATTGAAAAAATCAAGTTGGTAAGATTTTTGGTTTATATGGGATAAATAGATAGAAGGTAGGGGAAAAGTGTTGAATAAAATACCAGTTACAGTGTTGAGTGGTTATTTAGGATCTGGAAAGACAACGCTGCTCAATAATATTTTGAAAAATAGAGAAGGATTAAAAATTGCAGTCATTGTAAATGATATGAGTGAAATTAATATAGATAAAGATTTAGTCATACAAGGCGGAGGTATTTCACGAACTGACGAAAAATTAGTAGAATTATCGAATGGCTGTATTTGTTGTACTTTAAGAGAAGACTTATTAATAGAAGTTGAAAAGATAGCTAAACGAGGAGATGTAGATCAAATCGTAATAGAATCAACTGGTATTTCAGAGCCGGTACCTGTTGCCCAAACTTTCTCATATATAGATGATGAATTAGGCATTGATTTAACTAGTATATGTCGTTTAGATACGATGGTTACAGTTGTAGATGCACATAGATTTGTTCATGATATGTATTCTGAAGATTTGTTGAAAGATAGAGATCAAGTTGTCAGTGAAGAAGATGAACGTTCTATTTCAGACTTGTTGATTGACCAAATTGAATTTTGTGATGTACTTATTTTAAATAAAGCTGATTTAGTAGAAGAAAAGGATTTAAAGCAATTGGAAATTGTTTTGAAAAAATTACAGCCTAAAGCGAAATTTATCAAGACAAGTTATGCAGATGTACCGCTTCAAGAAGTGCTCAATACAGGTTTATTTAATTTTGAAGATGCAAGTCAATCAGCCGGGTGGATTAAAGAATTAACAGAAGGTGGTCATGCGCATCATACACCAGAAACTGAAGAATATGGTATTTCATCATTTGTATACAAGAGAAGACTACCATTTCATGCAGAAAGATTTAATCAATGGATGGAAAATATGCCAACGAATATTATAAGAGCTAAAGGTATCGTTTGGTTAGCTCAATATAATCATATAGCATGTCTATTTTCTCAGGCAGGTTCTTTTGTAAATATTCATCCAATTACATTCTGGGTTGATGCGATGAAGGAAGAAGCGAAACAAGAAATCTTTGCTTCTAGACCAGAAATTAAAGCTGATTGGGATCCAGAATATGGCGACAGAGAAACACAATTTGTCGTTATCGGTAGAGACTTAAATAAAGAAGAAATTACAAAAGCATTAGATCAATGTTTATTAAATTCAGAAGAAATCGATGCAGATTGGACAAAGTTAAACGAGCCTTACCAATGGCAACTATCAACAGTATAAGTTAAAAGCATGAGCATAAGTAACTGCTCATGCTTTTTTGTATGCATAAAAATATCTACGACCTCCCAATATGAGATGCTTAATGTTATGATATTAAATAACTAAATTGTAACTAAAAAGGAGTCATTACAATGATATTAGAAACGGAAAGAATCAAACTCGTACCCCCAGCATATACATATCTTGAAAAATTATTTGAAGTTCATCATGATCCAGCAAATCAAAAATACAACCCAGCAGGTCCAGCAACAACAATAGAAGCTTTTAGAGAAACATTGGATCAATGGATTAAACATTATGAAGACCATGGATTTGGATATTACGTCTTGATTAAAAAAGACCACTATCTCCCGTTTGGCGTATGTGGGTTACAGTATAAAGAAATATTAGGACAAACATATTTGAATATTTACTATCGAATAGAAGCTGCAGAAACACAACAAGGACTCGTATCAGAAGCAAGTAGAAAAATAATCGAGCACGTCAAAGAATTAACCAATAACCAATATAAAATCGTAGCATTAACTAAAAAAGAAAACACACCTTCAATAAAGACAGCAGAAAAACTAGGATTCAAACATAATCCAGAACTAGATAATTACGACGGAGAAGGCAACGTGTATTACTTTAGTGAATAAGGAGTGGTGGGATGGATTATATATCAAGTTTACGAGATAAAGTCGGACATGCTCCAGTTATTTTAGTTGGAGCTTTAGTTCTGATATTTAATAAAGATAAACAACTATTGTTACAGTTAAGAAGTGATAATGAAAGTTGGGGTTTACCAGGAGGAACAATGGAACTCGGAGAATCTTTTGAAGAAGCGGCAACTAGAGAAGTATATGAAGAAACTAATTTGGAAATTCAAAACCTTAAATTTATTACAAATTTTTCAGGTAAAGATTATCACATGGTCTATCCAAATGGAGATGAAGCATATACTGTAACAGCATTATTTGAAAGTGAAGAATATGAAGGAGAGCTTAGTGCCGATATTAAAGAAACTCAGAACTTAAAATTCTTTGATTTAGATAAATTGCCTCAAAATATAAGCCCACCAGTAAAAATGAAAGAATTTATACTAAACTATTTATCACAAAAATAAAGGAGTGGTGGGATGGAAGTAAGGTTGAGTGATTTTGATAAAGATTGGAGAAATATGTATTTAGAAGAATGTAGAATAATTAAGTCTATATTAGAAGATGAAGTTATTAGTTTTGAACACTTTGGTAGTACATCAATTGAAGGTATGAAAGCAAAACCAGTTATAGATATGATGGTAATTGTAAATAATATAGAAAAAATTGATTTATTTGATGATGAGTTTTTGAGTAGAGGTTACGATTTGGCTGGAGAATGGGGAATAAAAGGAAGAAGACTCATTCGAAAGGGAGGAATTAATCGAACACATCATATACATATTTATGAACAAAGTAACCCTGAAATAGATAGACATTTAATATTACGAGATTATCTAAGAGAACATAGAGAAGCGGCTATAGAATATAGTAAATATAAAGAAAAATTAGCTGAAGAATATAATGAAACAGCTGGTTATAGTAAAGCCAAAAAATCATATGTTAAAAATTTAGAACAGCAAGCAATCAGGTGGTATAAAGAAAAATAAAGGAGTGGTGGGATGGAAGTAAGGTTACTAAATAAAAATGATGTAAATGCATTTAGGAGTCTTAGGTTACTAAGTTTGCAGACAGATCCATCTGCGTTTGCGTCTTTATATGATATTGAAATAAACTATCCGATTAGTAAATTTGAACAGCGCTTAGAATGTAGTGATACAAAATTTACAATAGGTGGTTTTGAAAATGAAAATTTGGTTTGTGTAGCTACTTTTTATAGAGAACCGGTTAAGAAGATGCATCATAAAGGAAATTTAGTGGCGATGTATTGTCATCCTGATTATCGAGGTACAGGTATTGCTGAGAAAGTAGTCAATAAATTGATTATTGAAGCATCCAAGTTAACAGATTTAAAATATATTGATTTAAGTGTCCTTTCTAATAATCAACGCGCAGTAGAATTTTATAATAAAGTTGGCTTTGACAAATATGCTACTGAACCTAATGCAATATTAGATGGAAAAGATTATCATGATGAAGACATGATGAGATATGAAATAGAGTGAAGAGAATGGATTGAGAAATATGGACCGATAAAATAAATTACCGGTCCAGAAACGAGATTACCAGGCCGATAAAATAAAATATCGACCCGAAAACGGGATTTGCAGGCCGATAAAAAAATTTATCGACCCGAAAATTGTAATAAGCTGAATTGTCCATAAGACAATTCAGCTTATTTTCATCTTATCAGCTTATACACACTACACAACAGTTCGTTATTGTTGATATATTAAATTAATCGAACATAATCAATTGAATATTCAAAATATTATGATAGAATAAACACAATTAAACATTATCAAACAAGCAAAGGGGATTGATTTGATGAAAAATATTTATAAAGTGGGGATTTATGTATTAGTTTTAGCATTATTTTTAGGTGGTTGTAGTAGTGGTGGGGATAGTGATGGTGCGAGCGGTGATTCAAAGGATACGCTACGTTTAATTGCACCGTCTGATTTAACGACATTAGATTCTAGTTTGGCTGTTGAAGCTGGCGCTTTTGAAGTGATGAATGCGACACAAGAGGGGTTATATCGTTTGGACAAAGATGATAAAGCAGAACCAGCGATTGCAACTGGTGATCCTAAAAAATCAAATGATGGGAAGACTTGGACATTTAAATTAAGAAAAGACGCGAAATGGTCTAATGGAGATCCAATTACTGCGCATGATTTCGTTTATTCATGGAGAAGGGTTGTAGATCCAAAGACGGCATCAGAATATGCGTACATCATGTATGATATTAAAAATGCTGAAGCGATTAACAAAAGTGAGAAAAAACCTGAAGAATTAGGTGTGAAAGCAATTGATGATCATACTTTACAGTTAACGCTCAATCAAGAGTTACCATACTATAAAGAATTATTAACGTTTGGAACATTCATGCCATTGAATGAGAAGTTTGTTAAAAAGCAAGGCGGTAAGTATGGAACGACTGTTGATAAGACGTTATATAGTGGACCGTTTGTAATGAAGAGTTGGA
This sequence comes from Mammaliicoccus sp. B-M6, assembly GCF_022386965.1. Taxonomy (NCBI): domain Bacteria; kingdom Bacillati; phylum Bacillota; class Bacilli; order Caryophanales; family Staphylococcaceae; genus Mammaliicoccus; species Mammaliicoccus sp. B-M6. The sequence goes on along the minus strand of NZ_JAJNHJ010000014.1, from coordinate 24,983 downwards.
AAGTTGAAGATAATTACTCGCTTAAGAAAAATAAACATTATTGGGATAAAGATCATGTATCACTAAAAGGTATTAATTATAGAGTCATTAAAGACGAACAAACGGCACTCAATTTATATAATAATGATAAAGTGGATACAACGGAATTAAGTTCTCAAAACGTAGAATCTAACAAAGATAAAGAAGGCTTCGATACGAAGTTAGAATCTGCTACTTATTATATTCAAATTAATACACAAACGAATAAAGACTTACAAAATAAAGATTTACGTGCTGCACTTGCACAAGCAATCGATAAAAAATCTTACGTAGAACATAATTTAAATGATGGATCAAAACCAATAGATACATTTACACCTGAAAAAGTATTTACTAATGAGAAAAAAGAAGATTATAACAAGTTAGTCAATGCACCTTATACGTATGATGTTAAAAAAGCACAAGCTTCATTGAAAAAAGCTAAAAAAGCATTAGGTAAAGATAAAATTGATATAGAATTTTTAACATTTGATCAAGATAATGCTAAGAAAGATGCAGAGTATTTTAAAGAACAAGTTGAAAAACATTTACCTGGTGTAACAATGTCGATTAAGCAACAACCGAACAAACAGAAAATAGCACTGACTAAAAAAGGTGACTATGATGTAGCAATTACAGGTTGGGGACCAGACTATCCAGATCCAATGACATTTTTAGATTTATTCCATAGTGAAACAACTAAAGGTGAAACGGGATATAATAACCCTGAATACGACAAAATTATCAACGAAGGTAAATCTTCATTACTTCAAGATCCAGACAAGAGATGGCAAGAACTCGCTAGAGGAGAAGAAATGTTATTGAATGATGCAATGGTTATCCCACTTTATCAAAAAGGTAAAGCAAGATTAACGAAAAAAGAAGTTCACGGGCGTATCATTCATTACGTAGGTACGAAAGAGTACAAACATGTGAAATTAGATAGATAATTTATTTATTGCTAGGGCATGATTCAATGTCCTAGCACTTTATTTTTTGCAAAGTTGAGTATTATTATAAGAATAGTTTTGTATAGTTTGAAAATTATGATAAGATATTCCCAATCATTAAATTACATATCATCATTGGAGGATTTTAAATGGATTACTATACTAGGGATTTGAAGCGATCAGATATAGAAGATATTCATGCATATAATGCTTTACCTGAAGTGAGTCAGTATCAAGCATGGGAGCCACAAACTTATGAAGAAACAGAAGCTTTTGTTGAGATGTTATTAAATCGAGATGAAAATTGGATGTACAACGTCATAGTGGATGCAGAACATGATAAAGTCATTGGCGCAGTGCAATTAGTATGTGATACGAAAAATAAAAGTGGAGAGCTTGGTTATATCATTCATCCTGATTATTGGGGTAACGGCATAGCAACGGATATTGGTAGAACGATTATTAAATATGGTTTTAAAGTATTGAAACTAAATAGAATTTGGGCATCAACAGATATTCGTAATACAGCATCTGAAATTGTTCTACAAAAGCTAGGTATGAAACATGAAGCCATCTTAAGACAAGATACAAAGCTTAAAGATGGCTACAGAGATTCATTGATTTATAGCATTTTAAAAGAAGAATATTAAAATGAAACAACAAAAGGTTCAGTACGATTTAAACAGTACTCGAACCTTTCTTTGAATGTTTGTCGAGTAACCATATTCATAACTTCATCATAAGTAAAAAAAGCCTACCTCTAAACTCTCATCACTCGTTTGAAGCGTGCCACCTATATAACGCGCTAAAAATAATGTGTTGACGATAGAACTTTTCGTATTTTGGAAAATACCACAAAATCTTATAATTTCGATATCAGCACCAGATTCTTCTTTAACTTCGCGAATTGCTGCATCATATAAAGGTTCGCCCAATTCAACTTGACCACCAGGCATTTCCCAACCACGTTTAGGACCTTTAATGAGTAATATTTTATCTTCGTCATTTAAGACAATACAAGCAGCTGAAACAATATGTTTTGGAACCATAAGTAACCTCCTGTGAAAATTAGATTCTATTTAATCAAAAGTCGTACAAATAATATTTTATGATTAAATGACTAAAATGTCATATAATTACTTTAAATGTATATAAATATACGTCATTTTATAAAGGAGAACTTTTATGCCTATTAAAGTAGAACAGTTAAATATAAGTTTTGATTATGAAGGAGATAACTACGAAATACATCCTACACTTATTATCCAAGATGAAGAATTGACACTCGTTGATACAGGTTATCCAGGTTTCATGGATAAGATTGAACGAGAAATTAATCGATTAAATTACAATATAGAAAATTTGAAAAATATTATTATCACACATTATGATGATGACCACATTGGAGCGTTAAAAGCTTTTAAAGACAAATATCCTAATACACAAATTATAAGTAGCTTTGTAGAAGCTAAATATATAGGTGGACATGCTAAATCAGAACGATTGATTCAAGCTGAAAATTTATTAAATGAAATGTCAGAAGATGAAAAACCATATGGTGAAGCATTTGTTAATATGCTACAGGAATTAGAACATGTCGATGTTGATGTAGAAGTTACAAATGGGGCGCTCATATTAAATAATGAAGTGGAAGTTATTGCGACACCAGGACATACGTCAGGGCATATTTCATTATATATACAATCAGTCAATAGCGTCATTACTGGAGATGCTGCTGTGAAAGAAGGAGAGACTTTAAACGTTGCGAATCCTGAATATAGTATGAATTTAGAAGACGCAGAAAATTCCTTAAAGAGAATTAAAGATTTAAATGCTGAGAAATATTATTGTTTCCACGGCGGATTGTTAGAGAAAGCTTGAAGATTATAAATCTATGATTTACACGTACACAAATGGGTATAATTTAGGACAAGGTTATATTGTGAGGTGAGCGCATGATTAATATTATTCAAGCGATTGGTTCTATAGGGACCTTTATTATGGCGATTCTATATTTTATATCCGTCATGATTCAAATTCGCCAAATTAAAATATCATTTATTCCTTATTTGTCTTTTGATCAGATTATATTGGAGAAGAAACAAAGTGGTATTAAAGTGATGAATTTAACTTCTTCTGATCATGAATATTTAAATACGGCTTTTAAGCTATTAAATTTAGGCGGCGGTTCTGCTAAAAATATTGAAGTCGTCTTAAAATTAAATGGCGATGAAGTAATACAACGTAAACGTATTAATATTTTACCTAATAATCAATTCTATTTAATTCCTCTTAACCAAAAAGTCTTTAATGAATTTAAGAAGACAATCGACAATCACTATTTTGAAACGAATATGACAATTGAGTTAAAGTATGATGGTCAAGTTTCTAAAAAACGATCTTCCAATGAATATAGAATATCCATCGATGATTTTGTAAATATGGATGATAAAGATTTATATGAAATAACTTTTGAAAAATTAGAAGAATAAAGGTATTACATAAACAGGTTTTGAATTTATTTTTTAACCTGTTTTTTTAAAGTGAAGCCATATATAAATAGGTCAATTATAGTTAATAATTATTTGATTTTGTACTATTATTTTGAATAATTCATGCTATGATGAAAATATTAATCATTTGTAGAGGAGAGAAAAAATGAGTAGTCTACTTTTTGCGTTATTATGGGTTGTTATTTCGATTGCCTTTATAACGACTTTGATTATTACAGTCGTTAAATATGCTAAAGAAAAACAGTATAGTAGCTATTTAGTGAGCACAATTTTACTATTTGTAATCGGTGTGATTAGTTTTGTATGTATATTTGTAAGTCTGTCATTCGATAAAGAATATTCATATAAACAATTATTTAAGGAAGATAAGCCTAAAGCTGTTAAACATGTTTCCGACACACCTAAAAAAGAATTAAAAAATATCAAACTAGGTGATAAAATTATTGTTGATGGTCTAGAAGTGACCGTTACAAAAGCAGAAGTTGTTCAACCTGATGACGGTTATTCTTATTCGCAAAATGGCAAAATTCTTAAAGTCACTTATAAGTTCAAAAATTTAGAAAAAGATAAAAAATTAATCGATAATTCTAATTTTCAACTTACTATTGGTGGAGCGGTACAACCGCAATTTAATGGTATGAAAGATAATAAAGGTGGATTCCAACACCAACTTGATAAAGATGACAGCAAATCGAGTTATTTATACTATGATGTAGCGGACGCTGATAAATATGATGTGAAAATGAATTATGAAACTTCTAAGAAAACGTATAATGCTAATTGGCGTATAAATGATAAGGATATTAAAGATAATACGCCTAAAGAGAATCCAACTGAAGAAATCAATTCTACTCAAGAAGCGCCAACTTATGAACAAAGAACGGTTCAACAACCTAACAATAACGCTGATGAAGAGAAGAAAAAAGCTGAAGCTGAGAAAAAACGTAAACAAGAAGAAGCAGATAAAGCGGCTAAAGAAAAAGCAGATAAAGAAGCAGCAGAGAAGAAAGCTGAAGAAGAAAAGGCAGCTAAAGAGGAAGAAGAAAAACGTCAAGAAGAAGCGGATAAAAAAGCTGAAGAAGCTGAACAAAAACAACAAGAAGCTGACGAAAAAGCAGCAGCTGAAAAAGAAAAAGCTCAACAAGCAGCTGAGCAGAAAAAACGTGATGAACAAGCAGCAGCTGAACGTGAAAAACAACAACAGCAACAACAAAGAGATCAAGAGGCACAAAGAGAGAAAGATCGTGCAGCTCAAGATGCAGCACAAAAAGCAAAAGAAAGATCAACAGAGCAAAGACAATCTCAAAATAATTCAAATGAACAAAAAGAACGTTAGTTAATCAAATGGACAATTTATGCGTAACATAAGAAAGAGGTAACCAAATGACGACAGTATATTTCAACCATGATGGTGGCGTAGATGATTTAATTTCATTATTTTTATTATTACAAATGGAAGATGTTAATTTGATAGGTGTAAGTGCAATTGGTGCAGATAGCTATGTAGAACCAGCAACAAATGCTTCTTGTAAAATCATTAATCGATTTTCATCACAAAAATTAAATGTTGCAGCTTCGAAAGAAAGAGGGAAAAATCCATTCCCTAAAGATTGGAGAATGCATGCCTTCTTTGTAGATGCGATGCCAATGTTAAATGAAGATGTTGAAGTAAATTCTACAATTTCTGAAAAAGAAGCATATGAAGATATCATTGAAAAGGTAATGAATAGTTCTGAAAAGGTAACAATGCTGTTTACGGGACCGTTAACGGATTTAGCTAAAAGTTTGAAAGTTGAACCAAGAATTGAAAGTCGTATTGAAAGAGTTGTATGGATGGGTGGCACATTGCTGAATAAAGGTAATGTTGAAGAACCTGAACATGATGGTACAGCTGAATGGAATGCTTTTTGGGATCCAGAAGCAGTGAAGACTGTTTTTGATACGCAATTACCGATTGATATTGTAGCATTAGAAAGCACGAATAAAGTACCTTTAACACCAGATGTACGTAAACGTTGGGCGAATGAAAGACAATATGAAGGTGTTGATTTCTTAGGTATATGTTATGCGCTTGTGCCACCATTAACACATTTTGTAACAAATTCAACTTATTTCTTATGGGATGTATTAACAACGGCATATGTTGGAAAACCTGAACTCGTTAAGAAAGAATCACATAAAGTATCTGTCATTACAGATGGACCTAGTCAAGGTAGAACATTCAAAAGTGATGAAGGTAGAATGATCAATATCATTAATGATGTTGATAGAGATGGATTCTTTGATTACATGACAGATTTAGCTAAAAAGATATAACAAATAAGCACTTCATTCAGTGTCGTTAGGATAAAATAGCGAGCTGAATGAAGTTTTTTTATAAAAAAATTAAAATTTTAAATTGCATAATGATAGGGCTCAACACTGTTCAACTCATAAAATAGTGAATTTTCTGATTAAAACCATTTTATTAGGTTATATGATTATATAGACAAAATGGGGAGTGTTTATAATTATGAAGTTTAAAAGAAAGAACGTTAATGTTGTCGACGCCAGTAAAACGAAAAAAACGGTCGTTGCAACAGGTATTGGTAATGCGATTGAGTGGTTTGACTTCGGTCTATACGCTCAACTAGCCGTCATTATCAGTATGAATTTCTTTGGTAATATGCCTAAAGAAATTCAGCTTGTATCAACATTTGCGGTATTTGCTTTTGCATTTATAGTAAGACCGATTGGTGGTATATTCTTTAGTCATTTAGGAGATAAACATGGTCGTAAAGTCGTCCTTTCAACTACAATTATTATGATGGCATTATCTACGCTTGCTTTAGGACTATTACCTACACAACACCAAATCGGTATTTGGGCACCAATTTTATTATTAATTATTAGAATGATTCAATCATTCTCTACTGGTGGTGAGTATGCCGGTGCAATGACTTATATTGCAGAAATTTCACCAGATAAGACGAGAGGCAGACTTGGTAGTGGACTTGAAATTGGAACTTTATCAGGTAGTATTTTAGCTGCTGCTTTAGTAGGGATTATGTATGCACTATTGAGTGATGATCAAATGGCAGCTTGGGGCTGGAGAATCCCATTCATTATAGCTGCACCTCTTGGTATTATAGGTGTCTATTTAAGAAATAATTTAGATGAAAGTCCAGCTTATGAAACAACACTTGAAGAGCAAGAAGAGCTTGAATACTCTTATAAAGATATCTTCAGAAAATATTGGAGAGATATCATTGTTTGTTTCGCAGGTGTAGCTTTCTTAAACGTTGCTAATTACATGGTATTATCATATATGCCTTCATTCTTAAATGGAACTTTAGATTTAGGTGGTACGATGAGTAGTTTATTAAGCACGTTAACGATGGCAGCAATGATACCAGCAGTATTCTTCTTTGGTTGGTACAGTGATAAAGTTGGAAATAAAAATACCATTTTATTTGGATTAATAGGATTTAGTTTATTCTCAGTATTAGCCTTCTGGTTAATGAGTATTCCTTCAATACCAATTGTTATTTTAGGACTATTTATCATTGCACTGTTTATGTCTACATTTGAAGGCGTTATGCCATCTGTATTACCAAGTATTTTCTATACAAAAGTGAGATTAAGAACATTATCACTTGTTTATAATATTGGCGCAGCGATATTTGGTGGTTTAACACCATTTATTTTAACAACTTTAGTTGAAACAACTGGTCAAAAAATTGCACCATCTTATTATTTAACATTGATTAATGTCGTTGGACTTGTCATTTTCTTATTTATGTTTAAGACAACGTCTAATAAATCATTAAGAGGATCTTATCCTAATGTAGATAATAAAGAAGACTTACAAGAAGTTTATGAAAATCCGAAAGATGCATTATGGTGGAATCACGAAGAACCAAATAAATCATAAAAAATAAGGACTGAGACAAAATTTGTCTCAGTCTTTATTTGTGTAACTTATATTCAATTAAACAGCTTCTACTTCTAAATTCACGTCAATATTTCCACGTGTTGCTTTAGAGTATGGGCAGAAATCATGCGCTGCTTTTAAATATTTCTCTGCGTCTTCTTGAGATACGTTTTTTACTTTAGCGGCAATATCTACTTCTAATTTAGGACTTTCAGCATTTTCGTCATCTACTAAACGAACAGTTAACGTAACTTCTGGTTCAGCATCACGAACTTTGTTTTGTTTTAAAATTAAATCAAAAGCACCGTTGAAGCATGAAGCATAACCTGCTGCGAAAAGTTGTTCTGGATTAGTGGCATTACCATCTGCTTGTTGTGGTGGTAATACATCTACATCGATTGCTTTATCGTCAGTGTAAACATGACCTTTACGTCCACCTGTGTTTGTAGCTTTTGTTTCATAATGAGTTGCCATAAAAAAATACCTCCTTTAAAGTATATTATCTGTTTACCCGTATATATTTTTTTAAATCATTTATAAATTATAAATTTTCATATATAAATTGTCGGAAATATGAAATAATATACATTATCAAAATAAGAGAGGTCACAACATGAAAGCAATCTTAATAGGTGTCTTGGCAGCTTTATTTTTTGCAGTTACATTTGTCGTTAATCATATGATGGCTAATGATGGCGGAAGTTGGTATTTCAGTTCCTCTTTACGTTTTATTTTTATGCTGCCATTTTTATATTTGTTTGTATTAATCAAAGGAAGAACAAAATTTGTTTTAAAGCATATTCAACAAGAGAAAAAGGCTTGGTTCATTTGGAGTGCAGTTGGATTTGTATTGTTTTATGTACCGATAACTTTTTCAGCAGAGTATAGTCCGGGGTGGTTGATTTCAGGTACTTGGCAAATAACAATTATTTGCGGCATGATACTCGCGCCATTATTTGTAGAAACAGTTGTTATAAATGGTAAAGAAACAATCGTTAGACATAAAATTCCATGGCGTTCCTTATTGATTTCAAGCATTATGTTTATCGGTATTATCATTATCCAAATTCCTCAAGCAAGTGAAATTAAATTGAATTTGTTTTTATTAGGTTTCTTACCGATTTTAATTGCAGCTTTTAGTTATCCTTTAGGAAATAGAAAAATGATGCAAGTTGTGAACGGTGAGCTCGGTACTATTGAACGTGTATTTGGTATGACGTTAGTCACATTGCCTATTTGGGTAGTCATTTTTATTGTGGGCGTACTTAAAGAAGGATTACCTTCTTCTAGTCAAGTTGTACAAGCATTTATCGTCGCACTATTTTCAGGCATCATCGCAACAATTCTATTTTTCTATGCTACAAATATTGTGAAAGATAACCAAGAACAATTAGCAGCAGTTGAAGCAACACAGTCATTAGAAGTTGTATTTGCCATTATTGGTGAAATGATTCTCCTAGGCTTACCATTACCAAATGGTTTAAGTATGATAGGGGTAGCACTCATTATAATAGGTATGTGTATATATAGTTTTATCGATCATATTTCTATTGGTAAAATTTTCAAAAAAATCGTGGAGTGAGATGTTTAAAAATCCTTTTACAGGGTGAAATATACATGAATGGTCAATCATTCAATAAAGTTTAATGAAGGGTGATATAAAATGGCTGATGAAAGCAAATTCGAACAAGCAAAAGGTAACATTAAAGAAACAGTTGGTAATGCAACAGATAACAAGGACTTAGAAACTGAAGGTAAAAAAGATAAAGCTTCAGGTAAAGCTAAAGAAGCAGTAGAAAATGTTAAAGATAAAGCGAACGAAGTTATCGATAAATTTAAGAAATAATACATTTTTAACTTCTCAGATAACATAAGAAAAGCCATTAGACACGATGACTGTCTAATGGCTTTTTATTTACTTTACATCGTCTTTATCGATTTCCCATTTCATTTTGTAACGTTTATCAGATGAACGTAATTGTAATTGTACGTCATATTGATCCGCTTCAGGAACATCGTAGTATACATAACCAGTATCAGATTCTCCAGGTTTTAGACTGAATGAGAATCCATCATTTTTGTCATTCATACCATAGTATTTTGAAACTCTGCTTCCATCAGCAGTAACACCGAAGTTAGCATCTCCAACGATTAAGCTAGAGTTATTAATATTTTCAAGTTTGTAGTTAACTTTTAATATTTTATCTTTTAATGGTTTAGTACCGTCAGATGGTGGAGTAACAAATTCAGCTCTTTCAACTGTAATCTTTGTACCGATTGCACTAATCCCGTTACCAACTGATGTTTGTCTATCGATAATAGATGAATCGTTATCATCTTCATCTGTTTTTTCTTCTGTTGTAGATTCTTCAGTAGTAGACTCTTCAGTCGTTTCTTCCTCAGTTGTTTCTTCTTCTGTTGAATTCTCTTCAGTAGAATTTTCTTCTGTTTTGTTTGTGAACTCATCGATTTGGTCTTTAATTGGACCAGCAGCGCATGCACCTAAAATAACAGCTAAAATAATGAATATAACTAAACATCCACCACAGCCGAATAACCAAGGTTTCATACTAGAGCCATTGCCGTCTCCCGATTGTTGTTGCTGATTGTTACCATTTGTTTCGTTAAATGGATTACTTTGTTGTTCTGAGGTGTTCTGATTAAAAGGATTCTGATCTGATTGATTAGAATTAGCCATAATATTTCCCCCTTATTCATTACTTTATTTTAATAAAAAATTATTGTTTCCACTTAATCGAAATTCTTGTGTGAAAGTTTTCAACTATTGATAAACAATTGTGTTATTTATTAATTATTTTTAGTTTATAGTAAACTGGGAAATAAATCTAGGCTTATTATTAAATTTATAAAAAATTTATAGTACTTTAATATTTAATGATTTTGTAGAATATGAATATTTGTAAATTTTATGCAAAAAGGGGTAATATAGTTATAAAGGAGTGATAAATATGTATAAAAATATTTTGTTTGGCATTGATACAGAAATGAAAAATCAAAAGGTTTTAGAACAAATTAATCACCTTGTCGGAGAAGGTTCTCAGGTTACATTACTGAATGTTGTCGCTGATAAAGACCTTCAAGCTTCAGTAAGAATGGGTGTTCATTTAGATGAAATTCAAGAAAAACGCCAAGAAGCTATGAAACATGTCTTAGATTATTTCCATGAGCAAAACATTCAATATAAAATTGAATTTGCGAAAGGGAATCCTAAAACAGAATTAGTGCATAGAGCAAATAGTGGTGATTTTGATATCGTTGTGTTGAGTAATAGAAAAGCAGAAGACACAGATAAAATGGTATTAGGAAGTGTCAGCCATAAAGTCGCTAAAAGAGCTAAAATTCCTGTATTAATTGTGAAGTAGTAAGCACACATTGATTTAAGTAATAGATTTCTTGAATCATCATGCATCGTTTCATAGAAAAAAGTCCTCAACTCATGTAAAATGAAAATAGAAGCATATTGGAGGAATGACTATGACTGATGGACAAAAGAAAGCGTTTCCGTATATCGTTGCAACGATTTCATTAGAAACTCAAGATGATATTGAAAAAACTGTGCAAGAACTCAATGCTCATAAGGATTCAATAGATATTGTTGAATTTAGAGCAGATACTTTAAAAAACACTTCAATTGAAAACATTAATGAAACATTAGAGAAATTTAAAAGTGCATATCATGATGCGCCAATTCTGTTCACTTATCGTTCAGTAGGACAAGGTGGTCATGGCGACTTTGATCATGAAACATATTACAAAATCATGCAAGATATTATATGTAACAAGAAAGCTGAATACGTCGATATTCAACTCGATACGTATGAAGATAATCTTATGAACTGCATTACGAAAGCTCAGCATAATGATGTGAAAATTATTATTTCACATCATGACTTTAAATCAACACCTGACGTTGAAGAAATGTTTGTCACATATGAGAAAATGGCAGAGTTAGGTGCAGATATTGGTAAATTAGCTGTGATGCCACAGAACGAACGTCATTTATTATCGATGTTAAATGCTATGAATAGAGCTTTTCATAAGTTAAATATTGATGTAATTGGTATATCTATGGGTGAATTAGGTAAGGTGACAAGAATAACTGGTGGTATGTTTGGATCTAAATTTACTTATGGTTTCGTAGGTAAAGAAGCGGCACCAGGACAAATTCATGTTAAAGATATTAAAGAGCAGTTAGCTTTATATCAAAATTAATCACTGTATTAAGCATAATAATTATCAATGAATTAGGAGTGTAAATAATGGAATTAAAGAAAGCGATTGAAGAAAGAAGAAGCGTCAAAAAATATGATTATGATATGTATATAGACGAAGAAAAAGTATTTTCTTTAGTTGATTTAGCAACATACGCACCAAACCATGGTATGAGAGAACCTTGGAGACTAGTGTATATCAATAAAAAACAAATTCCTGAATTTGCAGAAGAAGTTGCACAATCAGCATTTGTTAACGATCCAGCTAAACAAGAAAAATATATCAATAAAGTGACTAAAGTTGGCGGCATGTTTGTCATCTTGTCAAAAAGAGACTCAAGACAAAAAGAAAATCTTGAAAATCAAATGGCAATCGGCGCATTTGTACAGAATTTAATGTTATTAATGCATGACGAGGGAATGGGTTCATGTTGGAAAACACCCGCATTTATATTTAATCCATCATTTAGAAAAACAGTCGGCGCTCAGGATGATGAAGATGTATGTGGATTTTTATATTTAACTGAAAAAGACTCAAGTGTAAAAGCTGCCGAAAGAGAAAATAAATCATTAATCACTGAATGGTAATAACAAAACCCACAACTGAGTTCTTATACTCAATTGTGGGTTTTAATATGATTATTTTAAGTTCTCAGCTAAGAACGCTTTAACATCTTCTGGTGTTTTTGCGTTTGCTGAATGTAAGTGTGCAAGTTTTTCGTTGTTTTTAAATACTAGTAAACTTGGGATTCCCATTACATCATTTTCAGTTGCTGCTTCTGGAACTTGGTCACGATTGATTTGATACCAATTGTATTGATTGTATTCATCGATGATTGGATCGATCCATTGATTCATTCTTGTGCAATCTGGACACCAATCTGCGAAGAATTTAACGACAACTGGTTCATCGCTTTGTGTAATTTCTTCAAATTCAGCATATTGACTTATTGTTCTCATATTTATTCTGCTCCTTAGAAATAATGATTATAAGGTAAGTATATCTTATTTCTAATATTTAAAAAAATATTTAACTCATTACTACATGTTCTGTACTAATATTGTTATAATGAAATTAAATAGACATATGGAGGTAAAGACATGATAAAATTTTATCAATATCCTAATTGTACAACTTGTAAAAAAGCAGCAAAGTTCTTAGAAATGAACGGTGCCAGTTTTGAACCGATTGATATTACTCAATTAACACCAACAGCTAAAGAATTAAAAGATATCATTGATGGGACAGACATCAATGTTAATCAATTATTTAATACTCGAGGCGCTAAATATCGCGAATTGGGATTAAAAGATAAAATGGATGATTTATCAGACAATGAAAAGTTTGATTTATTAGCATCTGATGGCATGTTAATTAAAAGACCTTTAGCCGTTTTAGGAAATAAAGTGACACTTGGATTTAAAGAAGACGAATATCGTCAAACTTGGTTATAAAAATAGTTGCTTGAATAATGGCTTTATGTCATGATTATAATTGAATTACATATAGGAGGGGATTACTTTGACAGTGCCTAGTGAGTTAAAATATTCAAAAGAACATGAATGGGTAAAAGTAGATGGAGATATCGTAACAATCGGTATTACTGATTTTGCTCAATCAGAATTAGGGGACATCGTTTTTGTTGAGTTGCCAGAAGAAGGTGACGAATTAACTAGTGGAGATTCATTCGGTAGTGTAGAATCTGTTAAAACAGTTTCTGAACTATATGCACCACTATCTGGTAAAGTCGTTGAAGTAAACGAAGAACTAGAAGACAGCCCTGAGTTTGTTAATGAATCATCATATGATAAAGCTTGGATGGTCAAAGTTGAACTATCTGATAAAGCTCAATTAGATGAATTATTAGATGCAGACGCTTATAGCGAAATGATAGGTGAATAACATAACATTAAACTCCACGATACTGATGTGTCATGGAGTTTTTTTAAAATATTTATCATGAAACTGAACAGTAATACTATCTCATTTGTAGAAGGTGATATTCATGGCGATGATTAAAAAGATTATAATCGTAGAAGGTATTTCTGATAAAAAACGAGTGGAAGAAGTATTAAATGATCATGTTCATATCATTTGTACCCATGGAACGATGGGTGTCGAAAAAATGGATGAGCTACTAGAAGAGATATACGGTTCTCAAGTATATGTCTTAGTAGATCAAGATAAGGAAGGTAAGAAAATTAGAAAATGGTTTAAGAAATATGTGAGTGAAAGCCAGCATATTTATATTGATTCTACATTTTCTGAAGTAGCGCGCTGTCCAAGACAATATTTAGCGAATGTGTTAAATTATCATGGATTTATAGTTAAGAATGATTTTGTATTGAAAGGGAAGTATCGTTACCATGAAACACACAGAAATATTGAACGATATATACAAGCATTTTGATAAAGATATCCATTTATTATTTGGATATACGCCAACATGTGGAACGTGCAAAATATCAGAACGCATGTTAGATATTGCAAACGATGTGTCACAATTACCTATTAATAAGTGTGACTTAAATTTTTATCCAGAATTCTGTAAAGAATTTGAAATCATGTCAGTACCCGTACTTTTTATCATGCATAAAGATCAAGTTATCCGTCGAATCTATGCCTTTCAGTCTGTTCCGTATATATTAGAGAATATTCAAAAAGTTATTGACGATAAAAACTTATCATGATAGTATGAATTTAATTAAATACGTAATAACTCTTATCAAGAGTGGTGGAGGGATGTGCCCTTTGAAGCCCGGCAACCGTCATATCAATATGAAATGGTGCCAATTCACAAAAAGTGTTAACTTTTGGAGATGAGAGAAAGACAAATTTTTGACGCCTTTCTCTTATTTTAAGAGTGAGGCGTTTTTAATTTAGAGATTAGGAGGCAACAGATTTGATCGAGTTAAATAAAGTTGTTAAAACTTTCAAAACAAAAAAAGGTGACATAACAGCTGTTGACCATGTTGACTTAAAAATAGATAAAGGAAGTATATATGGTGTAATTGGATTTTCTGGTGCAGGTAAAAGCACACTTATACGTATGTTTAACGGCCTAGAAACACCTACTGAGGGAGAGGTAATTGTTGACGGTGCAAACATTGGACAATTATCGAAACAAGACCTTAGATTAAAAAGACAAAAAGTAAGCATGATTTTCCAACATTTCAACTTACTTTGGTCTAGAACAGTTAAAGATAACATCGCATTTCCATTAGAAATCGCTGGTGTATCTAAAAGTGAGATTGATGAGAGAACAAAAGCACTCATCAAAAGAGTTGGTTTAGAAGGACGCGAAAATGCCTATCCTTCACAACTATCAGGAGGGCAAAAACAAAGAGTAGGTATTGCCCGTGCACTAGCAAATGACCCACATGTCTTATTATGTGACGAAGCAACAAGTGCACTCGATCCGCAAACTACTGATGAAATATTAGATTTGTTAGTAGATATTAATAAAGAACTGGATTTAACAATCATACTGATTACACATGAAATGCATGTCATTAGAAAAATTTGTGACCATGTAGCAGTCATGGAAAATGGTAAGTTTGTTGAAGAGGGAGAAGTTATTAACGTATTTAATAACCCTCAAACTTATGTTACACAACGATTTGTTAAAGATGATCTTAAAGCAGATGATTTACAAAGAACTTTACAAGACTTTAAGAAAGAACAACCAAATGGTGAAATTTGGAAATTAAACTTCGTTGGTGGAACAAGTTCTGATCCAGTATTAGCGAAAATTATAAAAACTTATAATATCGATATTAACGTTATCGAAGGTGACGTTAAATTAACTCAAAACGGTACATTTGGACATATGATCGTTCATTTACCTCAAGGAGATTATTCTAAAGAAGCAATTAAGCAAGAATTGAATAATCTAGGCGTGAAAGTAGAGGTGAACGTAGGTGAATAAATCATTTGGAGATATCATTACAGAAATGGTCACGATGCCTAACGTACGATGGGATGCTGTATGGGAAGCATTGTATGAAACGTTATATATGACGATTATTTCTACAGTATTTACTTTAGTATTTGGACTAATCTTAGGAACTTTACTATTTTTAACATCAAGAGGAACATCGAAAAGTTCACGTGTGTTCTATTCAATCGTTTCATTTGTCGTGAACTTATTTAGAGCCATTCCATTTATCATTTTAATATTATTATTACTACCTTTTACGGACATCTTACTGGGTACAATTAGTGGACCTAAAGGCGCTTTACCAGCATTGATTATTGGTGCATCACCATTTTATGCACGACTTGTTGAAATCGGCATGAAAGAAATTGATAAAGGTGTTATTGAAGCGGCAGTTTCAATGGGTGCTACTACTTGGACAGTCGTTCGAAAAGTATTAATAAAAGAATCATTACCTGCTTTAGTATCGGGAATCACAGTTACAGCTATTGCTTTAGTTGGATCAACTGCTATAGCCGGTGTAATTGGTGCAGGTGGTTTAGGTAACTTAGCTTACCTAACTGGATTTACACGAAATCAAAATGACGTCATTTTAATTTCAACAATCTTTATTTTAATTATTGTTTTTGTTATCCAATTTATTGGAGATTTAATTGTAAAAAGAATTGATAAACGTTAAGGAGTGTTTTAAATGAAAAAAGTATTTGGGTTATTATTTATTTCGATTTTAGCAGTCGTGCTAGTAGCTTGTGGTGGCGGTAGTGGCGACAAGAAAGAAAAGAACGAAACAATTAAAATTGGTGCATCACCAGCACCTCATGCTGAAATTTTAGAAGAAGCTAAACCACTTCTTAAAAAAGAAGGTTATGACTTAGAAATCAAGACAATCAATGATTACACAACACCTAACAAATTATTAGACAAAGGTGAACTTGATGCAAACTTCTTCCAACATACACCATACTTAAAAACTGAATCAAAAGAAAAAGGATATAAAATTGAATCAGCAGGTAACGTACATTTAGAGCCAATGGCAGTTTACTCTAAGAAATATAAAAAATTATCTGACTTACCAAAAAATGCAACAGTTTATGTATCAAACAATCCAGCAGAAGAAGGTAGATTCATCTCATTCTTCGTTAAAGAAGGATTAATCAAAATCAAAGACGGTGTTAAACCAGTTGACGCAACATTTGATGACATCGTAGAAAACAAGAAAAACATTAAATTCAACAATAAACAATCAGCAGAATTTTTACCTAAATCTTATCAAGCAGATGAAGGTGACGCTACAATCATCAACTCTAACTTTGCAATCGAACAAGGATTAAATCCACTTAAAGATTCAATTGCAGTAGAAGGAAAAGATTCACCATACGCAAACCTAATTGCAGTTCAAAAAGGTCATAAAGATGACAAACAAATTAAAGCTTTAATGAAAGTCTTACAATCTAAAGAAATTAAAGACTTCATTAACAAGAAATACGACGGAGCTGTAATCGCAGCTAAATAAGAAATTTAAAAAACATCTAGCCATATGGTTAGATGTTTTTTTGTATTATTACTCATCTTTGGGCATTATGTTTGTGTATGCTTTCATTTATAGATAAAATTTATTTAATTAATCGAAAAGGTAGTAAATTATGAAGATTATATTAGTTGGTGCTAATGGTATTATTGGTTCAGCAGTGGCAGAAGAACTTGCGTCAAACGGACATGAAGTTGTGAAAGTTGGACGTAACTCAGGTGACTATCAAATGGATATGTCAAATGTAGAAGATATTAAATTAATGTTTGAACAAATTCAAAATGTAGATGCAGTTGTTTCTACTGCAGGTGCAGCGAATTTTGATGATTTATCTGACTTAACACCTGAATCAAATGAAGTTGCTGTTACGAGTAAATTACTTGGACAAATCAACTTAGTACTGATCGGACAACATTATATTAATGATGGTGGAAGTTCACATTAACAACTGGTGTTATTATGGACGAACCAATCAAAGGTGGCGTTTCATCAGCAATGGCTGGTGGTGGTATTCAAGCATTTGTGAAATCAGCTGCATATGAATTAAAACGTGATTTAAGAATTAATAATGTAAGTCCAAATGTAATTGAAGAAGCACTCGAAGATTATGGTGATTTCTTTACAGGTTATCAAGCAGTCCCAGCTAAAAAAGCCGCTAAAGCATACTTGAAAAGTGTAGAGGGTATTCATTCGGGTCAAACATACCGAGTTTATGAATAATATTTAAGAAAAAGCAGTTGATCTCCCTTTGTAAACGGAGAGTCGACTGCTTTTTTGTTTTAGTAGAGATGAAAATATGGGGAAGCTGCACGAAGACTGGTAGATATCGTGCAATAATCAATACTTAAATATATCCGTTAAAGAAATAAATGATGAGCATAAATACGGCGATGGCATATAAAATGATACCGACAAATCTGTAATTTCTAACGTTGAATGTAGCGATTGTAACAATTGTAGCAGCTGTTAATAATGTGTTTAAAAGACTACTCAAATTAATAACATTGACTAAATTTAATAAAAGTATAAATGCACATATTGCACTTATAACGAATGCAAATTGTTCATAGCGTTTCATGTAATTTTCCTTTCATAAACTGCATATTTATTTATTATCATTATAGTATATATTGGATAGAAAGGCATTCGGAAGAGGGTGAAATAGAATATTTATAAATTGAGAATTAATTGAAATGATTATCATTTGAAAAACATTTCAGAAAAATAGTTTATATGAGCAGTTTCTTCTATATAAATAAAGCGAAAATGTTTATTTGCCCGTGTAACTACGTTATAATATTAAGGGTAAAGATTCACAGCAAACTTTGACGTTACATTAAAATTATTATAAACTAGAAAAGATAATGTAGGGTTATCTTTTTTAAATGTGAATAAATTCTCTGGAGGGAAAAATAATATGGCATCAATATTAGAAATCAAAGATTTACACGTAGAAATCGAAGGTAAGAAAATTCTTAAAGGTGTAGATTTAACTATTAAACAAGGTGAAATCCACGCAATCATGGGACCTAACGGTACTGGTAAATCAACTTTATCATCTGCAATCATGGGCCATCCTAGTTATGAAGTAACACAAGGTGAAGTACTTCTTGATGGTGAAAATGTATTAGAAATGGAAGTTGACGAGCGTGCGCAAGCTGGTTTATTCCTAGCTATGCAATACCCATCAGAAATTTCTGGAGTAACAAATGCTGATTTCTTACGTTCTGCAATTAACGCTAAACGTGAAGAAGGCGATGAAATTAACTTAATGCAATTCATTAAGAAATTAGATAAACAAATGGATCTATTAGAAATGGACCAAGATATGGCTCAAAGATACCTAAACGAAGGTTTCTCTGGCGGTGAGAAGAAACGTAACGAAATTCTTCAATTAATGATGTTAGAACCTAAATTTGCAATTTTAGATGAAATTGACTCAGGTTTAGATATCGACGCATTAAAAGTTGTATCAAAAGGTATTAACAAAATGCGTGGAGAAGACTTTGGTTGTTTAATTATTACTCACTATCAAAGATTATTAAACTATATTACACCTGACTTTGTACACGTTATGATGCAAGGTAGAGTTGTTAAATCAGGTGGCGAAGAATTAGCAAAACGTCTTGAAGCAGAAGGTTACGAGTGGATTAAAGAAGAACTTAACATTAAAGACGAAACAATTAACGCTGAATAATATATGATCATGATAGTCAAGTAGGAGGAGTATAAATGGCAACTGAAACAAAGTTAAATATTAACGTTGAAGACTTAGTTAATTATTCAGCATCTCAAAATGAACCGCAATGGATGACTGATTTAAGAAAAGAAAGTTTTCAAAAATTAGATACATTAGAAATGCCTAAACCAGACAAAACAAAAATTGACAGATGGGATTTTGATTCATTCAAAACACATACTGTTACAAGTGAAACATTTGATACTATCGACAATTTACCAGAATCAGTTCGTAAAATTATCGATACTGAAAATGCTACAAACTTAATTGTTCAACATAATAATACACCCGCTTTTACTAAAGTAGATGAAAAATTAGTCGAACAAGGCGTTGTAATTAAAGATTTAAAAACAGCTTTAATTGAAAATAGTGATTTAGTACAAAAATACTTCATGACAGACGCAGTTAAAGTAGATGAACATAGATTAACAGCTTTACACGCAGCATTAGTTAACGGTGGTGTATTTGTATACGTACCTAAAAATGTTGTTGTAGAAAATCCTGTTCAATACGTTGTATTACATGATGATAGCGATGCAAGTTTCTTCAACCATGCGATTATCGTAACTGAAGAAAGTGCAGAATTAACATACGTTGAAAACTATTTATCTACAGTATCTTCAAACGAAGGTCAATTAAACATCGTTTCTGAAGTAATTGCTGGTGCAAACTCAAACATTACTTACGGTACAGTTGATTTCATGGATAAAGGCTTTACTGGTCACATTATCCGTCGTGGTACAGCAGCAGCTGATGCGACAATTGATTGGGCTTTAGGTTTAATGAATGACGGTAGTACAATTAATGACAACACGACTTATTTAATGGGTGACCGTTCAAACTGTAACTTAAAAACAGTCGTAGTTGGTCGTGGAGAACAAAAACAAAACTTCACAACACAAATCATTCAATATGGTAAAGAATCTAATGGTCACATATTGAAACATGGTGTTATGAAAGATAGTTCTTCTTCAATCTTTAATGGTATTGGATACATCAAACACGGTGGTACTAAAGCAGATGCTCAACAAGAATCTCGTGTTCTTATGTTATCTGAAAAAGCACGTGGAGATGCAAACCCAATCTTATTAATTGATGAAGATGATGTAACAGCAGGACACGCAGCTTCAGTAGGTAGAGTAGATCCAACTCAACTTTATTACTTAATGAGTAGAGGTATTTCTCGTGAAGAAGCAGAACGTTTAGTTATTCACGGTTTCCTTGATCCAGTTGTATCTGCATTGCCAATCGAAGACGTTAAACGTCAATTACGTGAAGTTATTGAATTAAAAGTAACAACACAAATATAAAAAAGGCACAGAAAGGTCTGATAATGTGGCCGAATCAACATTTAATGTAGAAAAAATTATAAAAGATTTCCCGATATTAGAACAACAAGTTAACGGTAGTAGACTCGTGTATTTAGATTCATCAGCCACAAGTCAAACACCTACTCAAGTCACTGATAGCATTGTAGATTACTACAACCGTTATAACTCTAATGTTCACCGAGGTGTGCATACACTAGGTACACTTGCTACGGATGCTTATGAAAAAGCACGTGAAACTGTTAGAAGATTTATAAATGCACAATATTTTGAAGAAGTTGTATTCACAAGAGGAACTACAACAGCGATCAACTTAGTGGCGCATAGTTACGGTGATGCAAATGTTTCTGAAGATGATGAAATTGTTGTCACACAAATGGAACATCATGCGAATATCGTGCCATGGCAACAGCTTGCTAAAAGAACAGGTGCTAAACTTAAATTTATTCCAATGTCAGAAAGTGGCGAACTTGAAAGAGAAGCAATTGAAAGTACGATCAATGATCGAACTAAAATTGTCGCAGTCGCTCATGTGTCTAACGTATTAGGTACAATCAATGATGTTAAATATATTGCAGAAGTCGCACATCGTCATAATGCTGTTATTGCAGTAGATGGTGCACAGTCAGCACCACATATGAAAGTGGATGTTCAAGATTTAGATGTAGACTTCTTTAGCTTTAGTGGTCATAAAATGTTAGGCCCTACTGGTATAGGTGTCTTATATGGTAAACGTGATTTATTAGATAAGATGGAACCAATCGAATTTGGTGGAGATATGATTGATTTTGTTGGATTAGAAGATGCAACATGGACAGACTTACCAACGAAATTCGAAGCTGGTACACCGCTTATTGCTGAAGCAATTGCTTTAGCTGAAGCGATTAAATATATTGATGCTATCGGTTTAGATAACATTCATCAATATGAGTATGATCTTGTGAATTATGCTTACAATGAAATGTCTAAAATTGATGGACTTGAAATATATGGACCTACTCCTGATAAAAGAGCTGGATTAATTACATTTAATGTAGAAGGTGTTCACCCACATGATTTAGCAACAGCATTAGATTCTGAAGGCGTAGCTGTAAGAGCAGGTCACCATTGTGCACAACCATTAATGAAATGGTTAAACCAATCATCAACAGCAAGAGCAAGTTTCTATATTTATAATACTACTGAAGATGTTGACCAACTCATTCAGGCACTAAATGGCGCGAAGGAGTTTTTCTCTTATGAATTTTAACAATTTAGATCAACTATACCGTTCTGTCATTATGGACCACTATAAGAACCCTCGTAATAAAGGCGTTCTTGAAGATGGCTCTCTAACAATAGATATGAACAATCCAACATGTGGAGATCGCATCCGCTTAACATTAGATGTAGAAGATAATGTTATTAAAGATGCTAAGTTTGAAGGTGAAGGTTGCTCTATTTCAATGTCTAGCGCATCTATGATGACTGAAGCAGTTAAAGGTCATACAATCGAAGAAGCATTAGAAATGAGTCAAGAATTCTCAAACATGATGCTTGGTGAATCCTACGATATTACAGAAGAAATGGGAGATATAGAAGCACTATCAGGTGTATCTAAATTCCCAGCAAGAATCAAATGCGCTACTTTAGCATGGAAAGCATTTGAAAAAGGAACAAAAGAGCAAAATAACGCGTAACTTTTGAAAAATGGGCGAACGCTATTATAAAAGAGGAGTGAAGAAAATGGCTAAAAAATCACCAGAAGTTGGAGATTATAAATATGGCTTCCATGATGAAGACGTTTCTATTTTCCGTTCAGGTAGAGGTTTAACAGAAGAAATCGTTAAAAAAATATCTGAAATGAAAGACGAACCACAATGGATGCTTGATTTTCGTTTGAAATCATTAAAACAATTTTACAAAATGCCAATGCCAATGTGGGGTGGCGATTTAACAGAGTTAAACTTTGATGAAATCACATACTACGTAAAACCATCAGAACGTTCAGAGCGTTCATGGGATGAAGTACCAGAAGAAATCAAAAATACTTTCGATAAATTAGGTATTCCTGAAGCAGAACAAAAATATCTTGCAGGTGTATCTGCGCAATATGAATCAGAAGTTGTATACCATAACATGGAACAAGACTTAGAAGAACAAGGTATTATCTTCAAAGACACTGATTCAGCATTACGTGAAAACGAAGAATTATTCAAAGAATATTTTGCAAGTGTTATTCCAGCTGCAGATAATAAATTCTCAGCATTAAACTCAGCAGTTTGGTCTGGTGGATCATTCATTTACGTACCAAAAGGCGTAAAATTAGAAACACCACTTCAAGCTTACTTCAGAATTAACTCTGAAAACATGGGTCAATTTGAAAGAACATTAATTATTGCTGATGAAGGTTCTTCAGTACACTATGTAGAAGGTTGTACAGCACCTGTTTATACGACTAATTCATTACACTCAGCTGTAGTTGAAATTATCGTTAAGAAAGATGCATACTGCCGTTATACAACAATCCAAAACTGGGCTAACAATGTTTATAACTTAGTTACGAAACGTACTTTCGTATATGAAAATGGTACGATGGAATGGATTGATGGTAACTTAGGATCTAAATTAACAATGAAATACCCATCTTGTTTCTTACTTGAAGAAGGCGCTAGAGGTATGACTTTATCTATCGCACTTGCAGGTAAAGGACAAGTTCAAGATGCTGGTGCAAAAATGATTCATAAAGCACCTAATACGTCATCAACAATTGTTTCTAAATCAATTTCTAAAAATGGTGGTAAAGTTGTTTACCGTGGTCAAGTACACTTCGGACGTAAAGCAACTGGCGCACGTTCAAACATTGAATGTGACACATTAATTATGGATAACGAATCTACATCAGATACAATTCCTTACAATGAAATCATGAACGATAACATTTCATTAGAACACGAAGCGAAAGTTTCTAAAGTATCTGAAGAACAATTGTTCTATCTAATGAGCCGCGGTATTTCAGAAGAAGAAGCAACTGAAATGATCGTAATGGGCTTCATCGAACCATTTACAAAAGAATTACCAATGGAATACGCAGTAGAAATGAACCGACTAATCAAATTCGAAATGGAAGGTTCAATTGGATAATACCAATTAAACTGTGTAAGACAATATTTATAGATAAAATAACCCTGTATAAGTTCTTAGTCGTAAGAACTTATACAGGGTTTTTCTATTTCTTAATCTATTTTAGATAATGTGTTTATAAAGTAATCTTCGATTTTGTTCGTGCATGCTTGCCTAGGGTATGGTTCGAGCCTATAGTCTCTCACGCATACTATTCCCTCAGGCGTCAGCACTTAACAAAATCGATGGTATATATTTTAATATAGAAAATATATACCATCTTATGTGTTTATGGTATTATTTTTACAAAATAAGGAAATATAAATTAAGTCTAACTAGGTTATCATAATGAGGTGGTCAATGTTGAATAACTTAAAAGAAATTTTTAAGAATATAACAATACTAGAAATTATATGCTTTATACCATTTATGTTATTGTTTTCGTATTTACCTAATTCGAATATGATATGTATAATTGTTAATATAGTTATAGTCATTTTTTGTTGCTTAGGTGCTTCACATTTATTTTACTTAATCAAAGATTATAAAAAGAATAAAGCTAACAAGTAAATGGAGGTAGACAGTGTTTAATATTGTACTAGTTATATGTATACTTGTAATTTCTTTAACCCTTTCTATATACGTTGCAATATCTAAAAATATAAATATTATTGCTTCTATAGAACATGATAAAGTAAATCCAGAAAATATAGCTAAAATCTCATACATATTTTCTACTTGTTTATTTTTAGGAACAGTATTGATTGTTGCTGGAGATTTAGTTTATGGTTTTAATTTTATATTATCAATCTTTTTTATTATATTAGGTATTTCAGTTCTCTTATTGTTTTATGTCTTATTTATGATGATAGAAAAGAAGTGAATTTTGGATTTATAATACTACCATATAAAGAAAGCCCCGTAGAATGGCACTGCACCCTTACTAAGGGAGCTCAATAAAAACACTATTTTCTAGGCTGCTAATTCCCTATATTCTATAGGGGATAAGTAGCCTAGTTTTTGTTGAATTCTAACTTTATTATAGTTTTCAATGTAATTTTCGACAATATCTATTACAATGGTATTAGAGCTTCTAAGCTCACTGTTTAAGTAGAATGTTTCACACTTTATAGAGGCATGAAAACATTCTATTGGGGCATTATCAGCTGGCGTTCCCTTACGGGACATGCTTCTGGTAATGCCTTTTTCTGTACATAGGGCA
>NZ_JAJNHJ010000013.1:0-73397 GCF_022386965.1 Mammaliicoccus sp. B-M6 | reverse complement strand
CATGAATCTTAAAAAGTTGGCAATGTGGCTCGTAAAAGAGCCACAAATAGCCTAGATTAAACGTAGTTTAATCATGATTTTAGTGGAAAATGTTACTCCATATAAAAAAACAAACTGAACTTATAAATTTAAGTTCAGTTTGTCCACAGTCTGAAAGCACCTAGCCATTTTTGGCTAAGGTGCTTTGTTATTTCTAATTGAGTAACCATTTTATAATCAACAATTGGTAAGTTATTTTAGAGTATTTAATATTTCATCTTTATTTGACCATTTAAGAATTTGAATTCCTTCATAATCAGCTACTTGTTGTGCTTTTTTCGAAATGGTATTTTCTAAATCATTAGCGATAATTAACATTTGAGAATTTAAATTATTTCTATTTGGTCTATTATTCTTAACATCACGATAAGCAAATAGATCACTTGTTATTCTGTTATAATCCAGGTTATTAGAAAAATTCACAAGCTTTTCTGATTTTAATTTTGTTCCTGGTATTATAAAATCAATTGAATATTTTATACCAGTTTCACCAGGGATTGCCACTTTTGCTGAGCCCGTAATTTCCTCATTATAAAAAAAGTCAAAAACTTCTTCATAAAATAAGTTAGATACATTGGATTTAGTTGTTAAAGTCAAATCGTATATTTTTAATATACCTTGAATTAAATTATGTTTTGATTGTGGAAAGCTGTCACTGTCAACATTTGTTATGATTTCATCATCTTTTAAACTTAAATTAAATTGGTTCAGAATTGAATGAATTAATCTTTTTCGTGTTTTTGTTAAATCAATATCTAACATGTCTAATTCATTAAATGTTTGGCCATCATCTGATAGTCTAATATGATTATCAGGTAATAAATCTGCATATATTCTTATATAGTCATTTAAATGGTTTTTAAATGGAGTAGTTATTTCAGTGGAAGTCTCCAACTTTTTATATTTATAATTTTGTTGTAACCATTCAAAATATGTTTGCATTTTTTGTTCGATGATTTCCATGAAATATCACTTCTTTTATATATTATTTTGCACATTTATATTTTGAATTTTCATTAATGTCTATGATTTAAATATATTATATATAAAGATTTGTTTTTATTCAATGTTGAGCTGATTGAAAGTTGTATTCACTTACGACATAATATTGATGTTATAAATAAAGAATTTAAATCTTTAAATAATCAACTAAAAAACAATTGATATTAATTGATATATTTGGTATATTTTGTAAATGGAATGGAGGGTTGCTTATGACATATATAAATTTTTGGAAGCAAACATTCGATTACAAGAATAAATCAAGTTTTCGTGATTTGTTAGTATGCATGTTTGTAAATATTATCATTTTAGTGCTTATTATGGCGCTTGGTGTGATTGTGCCAATTACTTGGGAAAATAGTATTGTTAATTTATATTATATTGTTCTTGTCTTAATGATTTTTCCCATGATTGCACTGATAGTCAGAGTAATTAAAAATTATAAATAAATAGTATGAATTGTGAACGAAATGATGAATCTCATCATTTTGTTCTTTTTGTTTATATGAACAAAATAGAAAGTTAAATCAAACATTATAGAACAAAAACGCTAGACTATAATGATATAAAAGTATACAATAAATGTAAGTTTTCAAATTTAAAAAGGGGTGTTTAATTTGAATTTTAGTAATAAAACATTTGTATGGAGGAAAAAACTGTTTGTCGTATCAATTGTTTCTGTTATGTTGTTCAGCTTATTAACGCTGACGAATCATCATGTAGAAGCAAAAGACAAAGGCGACGTATTAAAGAGCAATAAGATGAAAGTGAAGGTTGATAAGTCATTTCCAAGGGCTATTGAATATACTTTGAAAAATGGTAAGAAGATGGATGGCCAAGTTAAAGAAATTAAGACGATTAAAGTGAATGGTAAATCGGTTCAACCGAAAGTTAAGTATAAAAAACTTAATGCACATGCAGCTCAATATCAATTAATTGCTTCTAATAAAGATAAAAAAATAGATGCTGAATTTACAATTGAGATGAAGGTTAAAGATAACCAATTGCATTTTGATATGAAGGATTATAAAAATAAGTTAGATGGTAAAAGTGATGATACTATAATAAAAGATTTTGAAATACCTAATCATTCATTAGTTTCTGTGAATTCTAAACAGAAAAATGCTAACTTACAAACAACACGTATGTCTACAAATACGATGAAAAGTGGCGATAAAAACTTTAAAGTTAGCAAAGATATTGAAGATGATTTTAATTATCCAATGATGTATGGTTTTGTTTCAAATGATAAGACGAGTGCAGGTGTTTGGAGTAATTCACAACATTCTGAAGGAACTGGAGAGTTAGATTATACGAGAATAAATGCGACTTCGGAACAAGTAGATAAAGATAAATATGTCGGTTTATCCAATTCTAAATGGATATTGCAGCCTGGTCAAGGTTATGAAAATGCTAAAGAACAACATTTAATGCCGAAAACAAAAGTTGTTATAACGGATGATGAAAATGGTGATGGAAAAACAGACTGGCAAGATGGTGCTATTGCATATAGAGCTATCATGAATCATCCGACAGGTTCAGAGTCTGTACCTGATTTAGTTGCACACCGTATCGCAATGAATTTCGGTTCACAAGCACAAAATCCATTTTTAAAATCACTTGATGGTGTTAAAAAAGTTAATTTAAATACAGATGGATTAGGTCAGTCAATTATTTTAAAAGGATATGGTAGTGAGGGTCACGATTCTGGTCATCTTGATTATGATAATATTGGTCAACGTATTGGTGGCGCAGAAGATATGAAGAAATTACTTAAGAACGGTAAGAAATATGGTGCAAAGTTTGGCGTACATATTAATGCGAGTGAAACATATCCAGAGTCTATAGCATTTAATCCCGACCGTTTAAGAAAAAATGAAGACGGTACGTATAATTATGGTTGGAATTGGTTAGATCAAGGTATTAACATTGATGCAAAATATGACATGTTGCATGGTAGGAAAGACCGATTAAAAGCTTTTAAAGATAAAGTAGGTAAAGATTTAGACTTTATTTATGTAGATGTATGGGGCAATGGTCAATCAGGTGATAACCAAGCTTGGATGTCTCATCAATTAGCAAAAGAAATACAAGATTTAGGTTGGAGAGTAGCTGTTGAATGGGGTCACGGTATGGAATATGATTCAACATTCCAACATTGGGCTGCAGATTTAACTTATGGTGGTTATGAAAACAAAGGGATTAATTCAAAAGTCGCAAGATTTATTCGAAACCACGAGAAAGACTCTTGGGTAGGTAATTACCAAACTTATTCAGGCGCAGCTGATTATCCATTACTAGGTGGATATGATATGAAAGACTTTGAAGGTTGGCAAGGTAGAAACAACTTTGATGAATACATTAATAATATTTTTAAAACAAATTTATCTACTAAATACTTACAGCACTTTGAAGTTACGAAGTGGGTAGATGGCAAGCCAGTCAAAATGACAGCAAATGACCAAACTGTTGAATGGACACCTGAAATGGAAATCCAATTAAAAAATGGTAAAAATAAAGTAGTTATTAAACGTAAATCTAATGATTATGAAAATGATAAAGAAAATTATAGATCTAGAACGATAACGTTAAATGGTCAGAAGATATTAGATGGCAATAAATATTTAATTCCGTGGAACTGGGATGAAAATGGTAAGCAATTAAACAGTAAGAAACAAAAGCTCTATCATTATAATGAAGATGGTGGAGAATCAACTTGGGAATTACCAAAAGGTTGGAACAGTAAGCATTTAAAATTATACCAACTAACAGAGCATGGTCGTCAATATGTTGATAATGTGCGCGTTAAAGATGGAAAAGTTACCTTAACCAATGTTAAAGCGAATACACCATATGTATTGTATAAATCAAAACAACATAAAGAGAAAGTGAAATACGGAGAAGATATGCATATTAAAGATCCAGGATTTAATACAGAAAATCTTAAAGATTGGAAAATTAAAGGATCTAAAAAAGACGTTTCTATTACGAAATCAAACAGTAGCGACAATATGTTAACGATTAATAATCCGAAGAAAAATGTTGAATTGAAACAAAAATTAACAGATTTGAAACCTGGTAAACAATATGCAGTTTATGTTGGTGTGGATAATCGAAGTGATCAAAAAGCACGAATTAGTGTAGATGCAGATGGTACAACACATCAAAATTATACAACTAAATCTATCGCTAAAAATTATGTTAAAGCTAACGCTCATAATACAACTAAAGAATCTGCAACGAAAGGTAACGAAAGTTATTTTCAAAATATGTATGTGCACTTTAAAGCACCTAAAAATGGTAAAGCAACTTTAACGCTTTCTAGAGATAAAGGTGAAGGTGTCACATATTTTGATGACATTCGAATTTTTGAAAATGATCAACAATTATATTCACAAGATAAAGTGTTTAAACAAAATTTTGAAAAAGTACCTCAAGGCATATTCCCATTTGTCGTATCTGATATTGAAGGCGTAGAAGATAACAGAACACACTTATCTGAAAAACATGCACCTTATACACAACGTGGATGGAATAATAAACGTATAAGTGATGTCATCGATGGTACATGGTCATTAAAAATTAATGGTCAAGTAGAAAAGAATAAACTTGCTTATCAAACGATACCTCAAAACTTTAGATTTGAACCAAATAAGACATATGAAGTTTCATTTGATTATGAAGCAGGATCTGATGACACATATGCTTTTGCTACAGGTAACGACAGTATTGATAATCAAAAATATAAAGAAACACCATTGAAAGGTACTGTAGATAATAAAAAACATCGTCAATTCAAAACGACAATTAAAGGTCATAAAAATGGTCAAACATGGATTGGCATAGCATCAACAGATAAAAAGGCAGACAATAAAGGTGTTAAAAATGAAGGTCAAGTGAACTTTGAAGGGACTAAAGATTTCGTATTAGATAATTTAGTCATTAAAGAAGTGAAAGATAAATAAAGTTCATAAGGAGTCTGGGACAGAAATGTTCTAGACTCCTTTTCATATTTTTAGAAATAGAGGTCTGAATATTGCAAGTGGGGCGTGACAAGCAATGTTGGAGGGCTGAATATTGCAAGTGAGACGCGACAAGCAATATTAGAGGTCTGAATATTGAAAGTGAGGCGTGACAACCAATGTTGAGGACCTCCTATTTATCAAGACTGACTAAACAAGATAAATAGGTGCCTGGTATTTATCAAGACTGACCAAACAAGATAAATAAGTGCCTCGTATTTATCAAGACTGACCAAACAAGATAAATAAGTGCCTCGTATTTATCAAGACAGGCCAAACAAGATAAATAGGTGCCTCATATTTATCAAGACTGCCCAAACAAGCAACATAGTACGCCTGTATGTTGCAAGACATACCAAACAAGCAACATAGAAGCTCTGTATGTTGCAAGACATACCAAACAAGCAACATAGAAGCTCTGTATGTTGCAAGACACCACAAACAAGCAACATAGAACGCCTGTATATTGCAAGACTCGCAAAACAAGCAACATAGCACCTCCCGCTAACTTTGATTTTTCCAAATAAAAAAGACTGGCAAATTTTTTGTGCCAGTCTTTTTACAGATACTACATTTCGATCGATTCTCGTTCTATTGTATAGTTCCATTGATGCAGGTCTGGAAGCTTACCTTGCTGAATAAATGTATATGTTGTATATAAATGTTGTGTAATTGGTCCGATTTTATTGTTATGAATGGTTAAAACATTGTCTTTATATTTAATTTCACAGACAGGGGTGATAGCATTCAAAGTACTCGTACTAAAGACTTCTGTTAATAATCCATCTTTATATGATTGAAGGACTTCGTCAATACTAATTTGTCTTTCTTCTATTTGATAGCCTAATTCTTTTGATAATTTAATAATTGATTGTCGTGTTACACCTGGTACTGTAATACCGTCTAATGCTGGCGTAATCAGTGTATGATTGATAACAAAGAAAATGTTCATATTATTTAATTCTTCTATATAGGTTCTCTCTCTACCATCTAGCCAAATTACATGGTCGTATCCGAATTGAGCTGCTTTAGATTTTGCAGCGTATGAAGCGGCGTAGTTACCACCAAATTGTGTAAAACCAGCACCACCTGTAACAGATTTAACATATTCATCTTCTACATGTGCTTTTATAAGTTCTGGTGTTTGGCAATTCAGCTTTTTAGGTAGTGGAGATAGGAATGTAATGAGTTCATATGTATCAGATTTACTAACACCTAATTTATTCTCTGATGCAAACATAACTGTTCTAATGTTAACAGGTTGATGTTCATGTAAATCGAATAGTTGACGTTCTTGATTAATAAGGTGTTCGATACCTAAAAGTAGTTCGCTTTTAATTATAGCTGGCATTTCGATTCGGTTCAGTGATTGATTGAACTTTTCAAAGTGTTCGAAAGGTTTAAAGATATGAATATCGTCATTGATATGATAGGCGACCATATCTTCAAAAACGGTTTGACCATAATGAAGACATTGTGCACTTGGAGAAATTGTGATAGGTGCATAATCTTTAATGATAGGAGAAGACCATCCTTTTGATGATTGATACGACATAGTTAACATTTTGTTACCAAAGGTGGATTCGCATTCGTCCTTTGTTTGACTACTTGATGATTGATATTCCATATAAATTGCCTCCTATATTTAAGTAAGTAATGTGAAATAGTATATCAGCTATATTGACCTAATTCAATATTTATTTTGAAAATTCTGAAAATAATTTTATGTGTATCTTGTTGGTTATGATGATATACTTTGATTGTGAAAATAATAGGCTAGGAGGTGACGATGATGTTTGTTACGTTAGCATTTTTAATTTTATTTATAATCAGTTATTTAGTGGATTTTAGACAATATAAAAATGTCTTCTTATTAGGATTGTTTATCATTAGTTTAATGAGTACGGTATTGATAGAAATCATTGTGCCAACACTAAAGTTAAATCTAAATATTAATTACATTATCATAGCAAATATCATTTACTGTTTAATTGTAATTGTGGTTATGCTCTTAGCTTTATTAAATACTAAAAAGCGAATAGCAAATGAAGGTAAAATTGTAACAAACATGATTGTCATTGGTTACGGATCTTTCATCTTAATTAACTTTTTAATCATTGTTTTTAAACCGTATCTATTAGTAGAATTATGGAACGGATTAATATTAATTGTCATTTCAAGTTTGTTTTACTACTTAAATTTAATATTTATATTGCATAATTTATACGCTTGGATTGTGAGTGGCATCTCTAAAAGAAAGAAACAAGATTTTATTATCGTACTGGGTGCAGGTATTATAGGTGAGAAAGTAACACCACTTTTAAAAGCGAGATTAGATAAAGCGATTAAATTAAAACGAAAAAGTTTAGATACTAAAATGATTGTAAGTGGTGGTCAAGGTTCGGATGAAGCAATCAGTGAAGCTGAAGCGATGAGACGATATTTAGTGGAACAAGGCATACGTAATGAAGAAATTATAATGGAAGACAAATCAACTAATACAGAAGAAAATTTAGTGTTCTCTATGAAGATAATGAACACTTATAAACAACATGCAATTGCTACGATTGTTTCTAATCATTTTCATATTTTAAGAGCAGCATTTTTATCTAAGAAAGTTAAAATGAACGCAACTGTTACGGGCGGATCATCGAAATCATACTTCTATCCAAATGCATATATTAGAGAATATTTAGCAATCATTTATATGTTTAAAAAGACACATGCACTGACGATGATTATCTTATTGGCAGCAGTTGCTTGCTACACATTATGGGGAATATAAACGAAAAGAAGGTCCCGTAGAGCACTAACTCTACGGGACCATTAGTATATTATTTATCTGGTGTCCATATCACAATATCTTCACCGGATTGGTTTTGTTGCTCGATATCTTGGAAACCATGATTTAAGAAGAAATCTTTAGATTGATTACGTGCGATACATTTGATTGGTAAATCGAAGCTCTTAGCGTAATCTAATAACTGTTTGCCGTATCCTCTATCTTGATAGTCTCTTAATACTTCTAGCTTCCATAAAATGAGGTAATCATTAAATGCTGGGAAGTAAGTTTTTTCTACTTCATCTTGCTTAAATAAACACATTCTTGCTACTAACTTGTCGCCAACATAAATACCGTAAAATGGTGAATCTGAACTAGCATCGATCATTTTTCCTTTTAATTCTTCAACCATATATAAACCTTCGTTTCCGAAGTTACGAAATTGTTCGAATGCTTCTTCAGTTTTGTAATTAATTTGTAAATGTTCTACTTTAGCCATGATAATCCCCCTTGTTCTTTCCTTAATTATACTTCATTTGAATAAAATTTTAAATTATAAGCCGTTAGATTGTTTTATTTAACTACAATCTTTATACTATTGATAGTAATTAATTTCGAAGGAGAAAGACTCGTATGGACTGTAAGAAGACTGTAATTGATCAACAAAATAGTTTTATAGAGAGATATACAAATCATAATACTGAAATTATAAACTTTTATGGATATAAACCAGGGGAACAATCTGAATTCGAAAGACGCTCGAATTTATCAGCAAATGGTAGAGAAGAAGCACTTTCAAAAGTCATATACAATTATATGTCTCAATTGGATTTAACAGATAAACAACTTGAAAACATTGAAAATTTAAAACGTGGTCACAAAGTTATTATTGGTGGTCAACAAGCTGGACTCTTTACTGGTCCTTTATATACATTCCATAAAATCATTTCAATTATCGTTTTAGCAAACGAACAAAGTGAAAAATTAGATACACCAGTTATTCCTGTATTTTGGATAGCAGGTGAAGATCATGATTTTGATGAAGTGAATCATACATATGCGTATGATCGTATTTCAAGACAGTTAAATAAGGTGAAATATAGTACGTTAGAACCACCAGAAAAGAGTGTTTCTCATTATCATTTTGATAAAACACTAATCAAAGATGCTTTAAATGACATGTTCAGTTCTATCGGAGAAACTGTTCATTCTAAAAATATTCAATCATTGATTCATAAAGCAATCGAGTCTTCTGAATCATGGAGTGAAATTTTTAAAGTCATCACACATGAAGTGTTTAAAGAATATGGGTTGTTATTAATTGATGCGAATGATCCAGAACTAAGATCTTTAGAAGTACCATTTTTCAAGGAAATCATTGAAAAACATGAAGAAGTAGATTCAGCATTTAGAAATACACAAGACCAATTTGCTGAAGTTATTAAAAGGCGCATGATTTTAACGGATGGTAATGTTCACTTATTCTATGAGCATGATGATAAAAGACAGCTCATTATGTACGAAGATGAAAAGTTCTATTTAAATAAAGATACAGATGTAACCTTTACTAAAGATGAATTACTCAATCTTGTAGAAGAACACCCTGAACGATTTTCTAATAATGTTGTAACTAGACCTTTAATGGAAGAATATTTATTTAATACTTTAAGTTTCATTGGTGGGCCAAGTGAAATTATTTATTGGGGTGAATTAAAAGGTGTATTCAATTTATTTAATATTGAAATGCCTATAGTTACACCACGTATGCGTATTAGTTATTTAACGCAAGAAGCGAAAAAATGTATCGATAACTATAACTTAGATCTAGATACTGTTTTAGTAGATGGTATTCAAAGTGAAAAAGAGAAATTTATTAGAGCAAAAGCTTCTGATGAAGTCTTAAGAGAAATTGAAGAAATGAAAGAAAGCCAATCTCAATTTCATCAAAAACTGATTAAAGAAATTGGCAATGATTATCAAAACAGAAAATTAGTCGAAAAAAATAATCAAATACATCAGCACCAATATCAATACTTAATAGATAGATATTTATTAAATGTCGAAAGAGAAAATGAAATCAGTATGAGACATTTCGAAATAGTGGAGCATACATTACATCCTCACCACGGATTACAAGAAAGAGTGTGGAATCCTATCCAAGTTATGAATCAATTTGGGATTACTATGTTCAGTCCCTCCACCTATCCACCACTTCGTTACACTTTTAAACATATAACGCTTGAACTATAGTCATAACAAGGATTAACACCCAATTTACGAAATCGTAAATTGGGTGTTTTTTTTACTATTTACACAAATTTTAAGAAATCTTGTATAAATAGTGGAGGATTGTGGGGGAATGTGGTAAATTATAAATAAGGTGAGGTGAGATAAAATGTTCATGGGTGAATACCAACATCAATTGGATACTAAAGGGCGTATGATTGTGCCTTCTAAATTCAGATATGATTTGAACGAACGTTTTATTATCACTAGAGGCCTAGATAAATGTTTGTTTGGCTACACACTTGAAGAGTGGGCGCGCATCGAAGAAAAACTCAAAACCTTACCTATTACAAAAAAAGATGCCCGTAAATTCATGAGAATGTTCTTCTCAGGTGCGATTGAAGTAGAACTAGACAAACAAGGACGTATTAACATCCCTCAAAATTTAAGAAGTTACGCTAATTTAAGTAAAGAATGTACTGTTATTGGTGTTTCTAACCGAATTGAAATATGGGATCGTTCTACGTGGAATGATTTTTATGATGAATCTGAAGACAATTTTGAGGACATTGCTGAAGATCTCATTGACTTTGATTTTTAGGAGTGAATTAAATGTTTCATCACGTATCCGTACTATTGAAAGAAACAGT
This sequence comes from Mammaliicoccus sp. B-M6, assembly GCF_022386965.1. Taxonomy (NCBI): domain Bacteria; kingdom Bacillati; phylum Bacillota; class Bacilli; order Caryophanales; family Staphylococcaceae; genus Mammaliicoccus; species Mammaliicoccus sp. B-M6. The sequence continues at coordinate 62,676 of NZ_JAJNHJ010000013.1, read as the reverse complement.
AGATAAATTAGACATAAAACCAGATGGTACTTACGTTGATTGTACATTAGGTGGAGCTGGTCATAGTTTGTACCTAGTTGAACAATTGAATGACCAAGGCCGACTTATAGCAATCGATCAAGATGAAACAGCAATTGAACATGCTAAAGGTATCTTAAAGGACCATATGCATAAAGTGATTTTTGTACAAAACAACTTTAGAAATTTAGAACATATATTAGAAGAACTACATATTAGTAAAGTAGATGGTGTACTTTATGACCTTGGTGTATCTAGTCCACAGCTCGACACGCCAGAACGAGGATTTAGTTACCATTATGATGCTAAATTAGACATGAGAATGGATCAATCACAATCTTTATCAGCTTATGAAGTGGTGAATGAATGGTCATATGAACAACTTGTCAAAATCTTTTTTAGATATGGTGAAGAGAAATTTTCAAAACAAATAGCTAGAAAGATTGAAGCAAGAAGAGAACAAGCACCTATAGAAACGACTTTCGAACTAGTGGATTTAATTAAAGAAGGTATTCCAGCAGCTAAACGTAGAAAGGGTGGACACCCTGCTAAACGTGTCTTCCAAGCGATTAGAATAGCAGTTAATGATGAATTAGGTGCATTTGAAACATCTATTGAAGCGGCAATACAACACGTTAAAGTTGGCGGAAGAATTTCAGTTATTACATTCCATTCTTTAGAAGATCGTTTGTGTAAACAAGTCTTTCAAGAATATGAAAAAGGCCCAGATGTACCAAGGGGATTGCCGGTTATACCGGAAGCGTACAAGCCGAAACTAAAAAGAGTAAACAAAAAACCAATTATTTCTGATGAACAAGAACTTGAGCATAACAATAGAGCGAGAAGTGCAAAGTTAAGAGTTGCGGAAATTTTGAAGTAAACAGAGGAGTGGCAATTGAATGGCAGTAGAAAGAGTATATCCGAATTATAGACCTGATGAGTGGCAAGAGCCACAACTCGAACCACAGAAGAAAAAAGTAAAAAAGACCAAGGTAGTAGGAATATCGAGGATCGAAAAAGTCGTATACATATCATTAATAACTATGATTGCGTTGATAAGTATTTATATGCTATCTTTAAAAATGGATGCGTATAATAACAAGACACAAATCGAAGAATTAGACAGTAAAATTGAACAACAACAAACAACAAACAGTGATTTGAAGACGGAATCAATGAAACAATCGTCATACGAACGCATCTACGAAAAAGCTGAAGACTACGGTCTAAAGTTGAATAATGACAATGTAAAGGTAGTGCGTAGTGATGCCCAAAATTAAAATAAAGAAAAATAAAATAGGAGCAGTCCTCTTAGTAAGTTTTTTCGGACTGCTCTTTTTTATATTGGCCGTAAGATATTCGTATTTAATGATCAGTGGTCACTCAGCTGGTGAAGATTTAGCGTACAGGGCAAGTGAGAAATATTTAAGACAAACAGTCGCTGAACCTGAACGTGGAAAAATTTATGATCGTAATGGTAAAGTGCTTGCCGAAGATACAGATAGTTATAAATTAGTGGCAATATTAGATAAAAAAATGAGCGAAGGTAGCGATAAACCTCGACACGTAAAAGACAAGAAGAAAACAGCTAAAGCATTAGCTAAAATTCTTGATATGGATGAAGATGATATTTTAGATAAACTTAAAACTAAAAATGCCTTTCAAGTTGAGTTTGGTCAAAAAGGTAAAGATTTAACTTATAAACAAAAAACACAAATTGAAAAGCTTAAATTACCAGGATTGACGTTTGAAACGGAGAAAAAAAGATTTTATCCTAATGGTAACTTCGCATCTCATCTTATCGGTTTAGCAGATAAAGATCCAGATACAAACAAATTAAAAGGTGTATCAGGTGCTGAAAAAGTATTTGATAGCTATTTAAAAGGAAAAACGGGTAAAAACTCTTATAAGCAAGATATATGGGGTATGCTCGTGCCGAACAGTGAAGATAGTATTAAAGCGCAAAATGGTGATGATGTACATCTTACATTAGACTCTAATATTCAAGTCTTTGTTGAAAATGCACTCGACGAAATGGTAGATCGCTATGAACCTAAAGATTTATTTGCGGTTGTCATGGATGCAAAAACTGGTGAAATTTTAGGTTACAGTCAGAGACCTACGTTTAATCCTGATACGAAAAAAGACTTCGGGAAAAAATGGGCGAATGATTTATATCAAAATACTTACGAACCAGGTTCAACATTCAAAACATATGGTCTAGCTGCAGCAATTGAAGAAGGTAAATTCGAACCAAACAAGAAATTTAAATCAGGTCATAGAGAAATAGATGGATTTAAAATTTATGATTGGAACGATGATGGTTGGGGAAATATTCCTATGACAACTGGATTTACATATTCAGCGAATACATTAATGATGAAACTTCAAGACTTAGTCGGTGCTGATAAAGCAAAGGCATATTATGAGAAATTTGGTTTCGGTAAAAAGACAGGTGGCTTATTTGATAGTGAAGCGCCAGGGAATATTGCATTTGATAACGAACTTCAAAGAAAGACATCTTCATTTGGTCAGTCTACTACTGTAACGCCAATCCAAATGTTGCAAGCTGAAACAGCTATTATAAATCAAGGTAATATGCTTGAACCTTATTATGTAAAATCGATTCAAAACAAAGAAAGTAACGAAACGATTAAAAAAGGCGAGAAAAAAGTAGTTGGTAATCCAATATCTAAAGATACAGCCAAGAAGACAATGACAGAATTAGATAAAGTAGTAAATAGTAAAGAAAGTCATGCTACTAACTATAAAATAGATGGTTACAGAGTTGCAGGTAAAACCGGTACAGCTCAAGTACCAGATACTAAAAACGGTGGTTATGTAGATGGTGCAAATCCTTATTTCGTAAGTTTTATGGGCTATGCGCCAGCTAAAGATCCTGAAGTGGTTGTATATGCTGGTATGTCACTTGCACAAAAACGTGATCTAGAGGCATATGAGTATGGTGTATCAAGAGGTTTCAATCCAATTATGGAAAATACATTGAAATATTTAGATGTAGAAGAAACTGAAGGAAAAGCTAAGACAAATGAATCAGATGTACCAGATGTTGTTAATATGAGTACACAAAAAGCAACGGATGCAATAAAAGGTAAAAAACTTGAGCCAATTGTAATTGGTAAAGGTGATAAAATTAAGAAACAAATACCGCTTAAAGGTAAAAATGTCCAAGATAAAGAAAGAATTTTACTCGTTACAGACGGTGAAATGACGATGCCTGATACTGAAAATTGGACTAAACGAGACTTATTGAAATTACAAGAAGCGACAGGTATTGAAGTAGAATCAGAGGGTTCTGGTTATGTTTCTGAGCAATCTGTCAGTCAGAACCAAACAATTAAATCTGGTACTAAAGTTAAGTTTACACTTTCTAACAATCATCCGAATGGTGATGATTCAATAGGACAAGTTCCAGATGATGAAGAAACATCTAAAGATGAAAGCAAAAGTAAAAATGATAAAAAAGATAGTAAAGAAGAAAAAACATCTAGTGAATCATAAATCACAGGATGATAGATAATATACAAAAGAAAAGGTGAACAATTATGAATTTTACGCTACCTGTCATTGCGTTTTTATTGACTTTGATACTTGTACCCGTTTTAATTCCAACACTTAAAAAATTAAAATTTGGGCAAAGTATTCGAGAAGAAGGACCTAAGAGTCATATGAAGAAAACAGGAACACCAACTATGGGTGGATTAACGTTCTTATTAGCAACAATCGTTGTAACAATCATTGCGTTATTCTATGTTGAGCAAGTAGGTCCGCTCATTCTGTTATTATTTGTAACACTAGGTTTTGGACTTATTGGTTTTATAGACGATTATATTATTGTCGTTAAGAAAAATAACCAAGGTTTAACAAGTAAACAAAAATTCTTAGCTCAAATTGCGATAGCCGTTATATTCTATATCGTAAGTGTTATATTACCAAACTATGAATTTGAAACAGCTATCAACATTCCTTTTACAGATTGGTCATTACCATTGTCTGTTTTCTACATTATATTCATAGTATTTTGGCAAGTTGGATTCAGTAATGCTGTGAACTTAACAGATGGATTAGATGGTCTTTCAACTGGTTTATCCATCATTGCATTTGGTTTTTACGCGGCACTATCATTTATTCTTGATAAGCCAGAAATAGGGTTATTCTGTTTAGTGATGCTTGCAAGTTTATTTGGATTTTTAATTTACAACAAGTACCCAGCAAAAGTGTTCATGGGAGATACTGGAAGCTTAGCGCTTGGTGGTATTTTCGCAACGATTTCAATCATGCTTAACCAAGAAATAACATTATTATTAATCGGTTTAGTATTTGTAATTGAAACATTATCAGTTATGTTACAAGTAACGTCATTCAAGCTTACAGGAAAAAGAATATTTAAAATGAGCCCATTGCATCACCATTTCGAATTAGTTGGTTGGAGTGAATGGAAAATAGTATTAGTATTCTGGGCTACAGGTATCGTTACTGGTGCAATTGGTTTATGGATAGGGGTAATGTAATATGAAAGCATATGATGCATTAAAAGAGAAACCTGTTCTTATTTTAGGTTTAGCAAAAAGTGGATATGAAAGTGCAAAGTTATGCCATAAATTAGGTGCTGAGGTAACAGTTAATGATGGTAAAGATTTATCATCTGATCCGCATGCACTTGAATTAGAGCAACAAGGGATACGTGTGATCAGTGGTGAACATCCATTGTCACTACTCGATAATAAGCCTTTAATCGTAAAAAACCCTGGTATACCTTACAATATTCCACTATTGCAAGAAGCGATGAATCAAGGATTGGATATCATAACAGAAGTTGAATTGAGTTATTACATTTCAGAAGCACCTATTATCGGTATTACCGGTACAAATGGTAAAACAACAGTGACTTCATTAATAGGTGATATGTTTGGTAATAGTAAAGTAAATGGTCAAGTTTCCGGTAATATTGGTGTTGTTGCATCAAAAGTTGCACAAGAGGTTACGAAAGACGATTATCTTATTACTGAACTATCTTCATTCCAACTTTTAGGAACAATCCATTATCGTCCGCATATCGCGATTGTTACAAATATTTATTCTGCACATTTGGATTATCACGGTAGTTTAGAAGAATACCAGAATGCTAAGAAAAATATTTTTAAGAATCAAACCGAAGACGATTATTTAATTTTTAACTATGAACAAAGACATTTAATCAATACAGATGATATTAAATCTAAAATATTATATTTCTCAACTAATCAAAAAGTAAATGGCATTTATATTGAAGATGATTATGTTGTATATAATGGTATAAGAATTATCAATACGCAAGATATTGTATTACCTGGTAAACATAATTTAGAAAATGTACTTGTAGCTGTATTAGCTTCATTATTATCTGGTGTTGACGTGAAGTCGGTTGTGCATACTTTAACAACATTCTCAGGTATTAAACATAGACTTCAATATGTTGGGAATAATAGAGGTAATAAGTATTACAATGACTCTAAAGCGACGAATACTTTAGCGACACGATTTGCTTTAAGTTCATTTAATTCGCCAATCATTTGGTTATGTGGTGGATTAGATAGAGGAAATGACTTTGATGATTTAATACCATATATGGATAATGTCCGTTTGATGGTTACATTTGGCGAAACAAAAGATAAATTAAAAACATTAGGTGCGAGTCAAGGTAAAGAAGTCTTGCAAGCAAATGACGTTAAAGATGCCGTCAATTTGATTCAAGATTATATACAATCTAATGATGTTGTCTTACTATCACCAGCGTGTGCGAGCTGGGATCAATATGATACATTTGAAGCGCGTGGCGACGAATTTATTGAAAGTTTCCAAAAACATTTACCAACATTTTAGAAATTGTGAAAAAAAGGAGTGACAACCGTGAATAAAAGTTCTGATAACAATGATGATATATTGCAATTTGAAACGACTACGGAAGATGAACGATTAGAAATTTTAAAGAAGAAAAGAAAACGTAGACGTCAAATTCAATTAGGTGTATTCATAGGTGTTATACTCCTTGTTATCTTGATTTTACTGTACATGTTTACAGACATCAGTAAAGTTGATCAAGTGGACATTAAAGGTGAAGAAATCGTATCTAAAAACGATATTGAAAAAGCTTTAGATGTCAAAAAAGATTCTCGAATATACAATATTCCTGTAAGTGATATGAAATCGAAAATCGAAGAAATTGAAGGCGTTAAAAGTGTTGAAATTAAACGTCATTTTCCAAATGATTTAACAGTTAATGTAAATGAATATGAAACGATTGGCTTAGTTAAAGAGAAAAAACGTTACTTACCATTATTAGAAAATGGAAAAACAATTAAAAACTTATCTACGGATTTACCAATTGATGTTCCGATTTTGAATGACTTTAGTTCTAAAAAATTAAATAAATTGATTCCTGAATTGAAAAAGGTGAAACCTAAAGTTAAATCAATGATATCGGAAATTAATTATAAGCCAGGTGAGAACAATCAGAATAGAATCCAACTATTTATGACAGATAATGTAGAAGTTGTTGGAGATATTCAAACTTTTGCGAATAAAATCAACTATTATCCAAGTATTTCTGATAAATTAGAGAGAGACAATTCTGGAGCGCTCAAAACACCTGGATTTTTAGATTTACAAGTCGGTGTAACATTCTTACCGTATGAAACAGAAGAACAGCAAAAAGAACGTTCAGAAAAAGAAACAAAACAAGATGAAAACAATAAAACTGAACAGAAAAAATTAGACCAAGCATTACAAGATTTATCTAAAGAATTGGATAAATCTGGAGAAGAACCAAAATCAACTGAGAAATCAGAAGAATAAGTAAAAAAATCAATAAATAAACCTATAATTAGTTCACATTAAATCAAGTATCATGTAAACTAATAATAGTTTAAATTTGATTATCATGTGTTAGAGGAGGTGCCTATCGATGGAGGAACATTATTATATTAGTTTAGATATAGGTTCATCGAGTGTAAAAGTAATAGTAGGAGAAAAATTTCATAATGGCATTAACGTGATAGGTACAGGGCAAACTTATACGAATGGTATAAGAAATGGTTGTATAGATGATTTTGATATCGCTAAACAAGCAATTAAAGATACAATCAAAAAAGCAGCAATTGCTTCTGGAATAGATATTAAAGAAGTATTCTTAAAAATGCCTATCGTGAATACAGAGATTTACGACGAAAAATTTGAAATACCATTTGATGGTACAGAAACTGAAATAAATGGCAGTCATATAGAATCAGTATTAGAGGGCATTAGAGAATTGAATGATGTACCTGAAACTGAAGTCATTGGTGTATTCCCAATGAAATTTATTGTAGATGACTTACATGAGGTTTCTGATCCTAAAGAGATGGTTGCAACGCAATCATTAAAAGTAGAAGCAGGCGTTATCGCAACATCAAAATCATTATTAATCAACATCATTAAATGTGTTGAATCTTGTGGAGTAGATGTATTAGAAGTATTTTCTGATGCTTATAACTATCAATCTATATTATCTCCAACAGAAGTTGAACTTGGTGCTTGCGTCATTGATATTGGTGAAGATTTAACGCAAGTAGGCTTTTATGAAAGAGGCAATTTAGTTGATGCTGATACGATTGAAATGGCAGGTAGAAGCATAACAACAGATATTGCGAAATCATTAAATACTACATATGACAATGCCGAGAAGATTAAACAACAATATGGACATGCATTCTACGACTCTGCATCAGATCAAGATGTCTTTAGTGTTGAACAAATTAACGAAGATGGTCACGCACAATTCACTCAAAAAGAATTAAGTGAAATTATTGAATCAAGAGTAGAAGAAATTTTCTTTGAAATATTTGATTTATTACAAGATATGGGTATTACAAATGTTAACGGTGGATTCATCGTAACAGGTGGTACTTCAAACCTACTTGGTATTAAAGAATTATTACAAGATATGGTTAATGAAAAAGTACGTGTACATACACCGTCTCAAATGGGTATACGTAAACCTGAGTTTACTTCTAGTATATCTACTATATCTAGTGGAATTAACTTTGATGAGCTACTAGATTATGTTACAATGAATAATTATGACGCTGATAATGTCGAAGAAGAAACATACGAAGAAGAAACTCAAGAAACTAAAGTTAAACCATATGAACAATGGTTTAAAAAGAAATCAAACAAAAACAATGACGCAAAAGCTTCAAATTCTGATCATGACAGAGTCTCCGAAACAGAATATGATTCGGAAAGTCAAGAAGAGAAGCCAAGTGTATTAAAAAAATTAATGAAATCGTTATTTGATTGATGGGTCATAAAGATTAGGAGGATAATAAATGTTAGAATTTGAGCAAGGGTTTAATCATTTAGCTACTTTAAAAGTAATTGGTGTTGGTGGTGGCGGTAATAACGCTGTTAACCGTATGATAGATCATGGAATGAACAATGTAGAATTTATTTCTATTAATACAGATGGTCAAGCTTTAAACTTATCTAAAGCTTCATCTAAAATTCAAATTGGTGAAAAATTAACACGTGGATTAGGTGCAGGTGCAAACCCAGAAATCGGTAAAAAAGCTGCTGAAGAATCACGTGAACAAATAGAAGATGCTATTCAAGGCGCTGACATGGTATTTGTTACTGCTGGTATGGGTGGCGGAACTGGTACAGGTGCTGCACCAGTTGTTGCTAAAATCGCAAAAGAGATGGGTGCATTAACTGTTGGTGTTGTTACACGTCCATTTAGCTTTGAAGGACGTAAACGTCAAACTCAAGCTGCTGCTGGTGTAGAATCTATGAAAGCTGCAGTAGATACATTAATCGTTATTCCTAATGATCGTCTTTTAGATATCGTTGATAAATCAACACCTATGATGGAAGCATTCAAAGAAGCAGATAATGTATTACGTCAAGGTGTACAAGGTATCTCGGACTTAATCGCTGTTTCTGGTGAAGTTAACTTAGACTTTGCTGACGTTAAGACTATTATGTCTAACCAAGGTTCAGCATTAATGGGTATCGGTGTATCTTCTGGTGAAAATAGAGCAATCGAAGCTGCTAAAAAAGCCATTTCTTCACCATTATTAGAAACTTCAATCGTAGGCGCACAAGGTGTCTTAATGAACATTACAGGTGGAGAGTCACTTTCACTATTTGAAGCTCAAGAAGCAGCAGATATTGTTCAAGATGCAGCAGACGAAGATGTTAATATGATCTTTGGTACAGTTATAAACCCAGAATTACAAGACGAATTAGTCGTTACAGTAATTGCTACTGGATTTAATGACAAACCTTCTAATGCTCGTAAACCACAAGGTGGCGGAGCATTTGGTGGAACTACAGAAGAACCTGCTTCTAAAAGAGAAGAAGGAGAATCACTAGGAAGAAAAGCTTCATTTGAAAATAAATCAGCAAATGAATCAACTGATGATAGTGATATTCCAAGTTTCATTCGAAATAGAGAAGATAGACGTTCTAGACGCTCTAGACGATAAATGAACTTAAAAAGTCATCAGGCTAAGTCCTGATGACTTTTTTTGTTAGGAGAGATGAAATGAAAGAGATTTTTAATCAACATAATCATTATTTATCATATGAAGCCGATGATAGAAATGATTTAACGATAGGTATTACAACTCGTCAAGGTGGTTATAGTCCATATCCGGAGAATGCATTTAATATGGCGCGATATATCAATGACGATCCAGATAATATTTCAAAGCATCAGCAAATATTAGCCAATGAAATTAATTTTAGTTGTGACAATTGGGTATTTCCAATTCAAACACATGAGAATAAAGTTCGAGAAGTATCTTCAAAGGATAAAGGTACAAATATCAATGCATTAACTGAAGCACTTCATGGGATAGATGGACTTTATACTTATGAGTCTGACCTATTATTAACGATGTGCTTTGCAGATTGTGTACCAATCTATTTATATGATAAGCAAAATGGTTATATTGGTCTTTGTCATGCCGGATGGAGAGGTACGCATTCCCAAATTATTAAAGAGATGATAGAACAATATAACGGCGAGGTTTCAAATTTGAGAGTTGTTATAGGACCATCCACATCTGACAGTTACGAAATTAACGAAGACATTTATCAAAAGTTCAAAACATTACCGATAGACCCTGAAGCGTACATTGTACAAAGAGGACAAGATAGATACGGCATAGATTTAAAACAAGCAAATGCACTACTTGCCATACATTATGGTGTTAATCCTGAACATATTGTAAAGACGAATCATTGTACGGCTAGTGAAACAGATTTATTCTTCTCATATAGAGTAGAAAAAGGGCAAACTGGTAGAATGCTTGCATTTATAGGTAGAAAGTAGGTATAGATTTGAAATCAGTAAAAGAAAATTTAGTAGAAATCAATTCACAAATTTGTAACAGTAGTGAAGAATCAGAATTTAATACGGCTCCTCAAGTGATTGTTGTGACAAAATATGTTACAATAGACCGAGCTAAAGAAGCTTATGAAGCAGGCTTGAAAAACTTTGGAGAAAATCGTATTGAAGGATTTTTGGAAAAGAAAAAGCATCTTCCAGATGATGCTATCATGCATTTTATTGGATCATTACAAACAAGAAAAGTAAAAGACATCATTAATGAAATTGATTATTTACATGCATTAGATAGATTAAAATTAGCTAAAGAAATTGAAAAACGTGCTGAACATGTTGTAAAATGCTTTGTTCAAGTGAATGTTTCGGGAGAAGAATCAAAACATGGCATGTCGCCTGATGAAGTTATCCCATTTATTCGAGAGCTTAAGGATTTTAAACATATTGAAATAGTTGGTTTAATGACTATGGCACCATTAACTGAAGACAAAATAAAATTAAGACAATATTTTAACCAACTAAGATTATTGAAAGAGAAAGTACAATCCTTAAACTTATCATATGCACCTTGCACTGAATTATCTATGGGCATGAGCAATGATTTCAATGAAGCAATATTAGAAGGTGCTTCTTATGTAAGAATTGGTACAAAATTAGTTGGCGAATAGGAGTGTAAATTATGGCAATTAAAGATGTATTTAAAGGCTTTTTCGTAGTCGATGAAGAAGAAGAAGTATACGAAGAGCCACAAAGAGAACAAACAAAATCACCACAACAAGAATCATCTATACAAGAACAAAAACCAAAACAACAATCTTTAAAAAGTGTACCAACACAAAAATCAAATACAACTAGATACCAATCACAACGTTCTCGTGATTTTAAAAAACCTGAAAGGAAAGAGGCCATGACTGAGAAACGTACAAATTCATCTCAAACGAATGTCGTTAGTATGAGTGGGAATATGGATTTTGCGCAAAGTTCAAAAATGTGCTTATTTGAACCAAGAGTATTTTCAGATACGCAGGATATCGCCGATGAACTTAAAAATAGACGTACAACATTAGTAAACTTACAACGCATTGACAAAGTATCAGCTAAAAGAATTATAGACTTCTTGAGTGGTACTGTTTATGCGATTGGTGGAGATATAAGACGTGTAGGAACAGACATCTTCTTATGTACACCTGATAATGTTGAAGTAGCTGGATCAATTACTGAGCAACTAGAACAAGTTGAACCTTATCAAGAATAGAGGAATTTAAGATATGGATAGTGGATTATTAAGTACGATATTAGGCTTTGTATTATTCGTCGTTAAAATTTATCAATATGGTATGATCGTTTATTTCCTTACATCATGGTTACCAGGCGTTAGGGAAGGCGCATTTGGACAATTTTTAGGGAAAATATATGAACCATTTTTAGAACCATTTAGAAAAATCATCCCACCTTTAGGTATGTTAGACATATCTTCATTAGTGGCGTTTATAACGTTAAGTTTATTCTATGTTGGTTTAGTTAATATATTTAATATGATTGTACCTGTAATGCCAATATTATAATTAAACGATAAATGACAGTAGGGTGAGACGCAATGTCACATCCTATTTTTTATTGAATTAGAGGTGTCAAAATGGATATATATCAACACTTTAGAAAAGAAGAAAAAGAGATTATTGATTTATTTTTAAATAGGTGTGAAGTTGCTGAACGAAATTATCAACCAGTGCTTACAGAATTTCTGGACCCTAGAGAACAATTTATATTACAAACAATCGTGGGTGGCTTCGATGATTTAAATGTACATTACTTTGGTGGGAATGAAGAATCAGAAAGAAAACGTGCAATCGTCGCACCTGATTATTTTGAACCGACTGAAGCGGATTATGAGATGGTTCTTATTGAGCTTACTTATCCTTCAAAATTTGTTAAATTGACGCATCGTAATGTATTAGGTACGATCATGTCGCTTGGGATTGATAGAAATCAACTAGGGGATATTATTGTTAATGACCGTATACAGTTTGTTTTGACAAAGAGATTTGAATCGTATATTATGATGGAATTAACAAAGATTAAAGGTGCTGGAATCAAATTGAGTTCTATTCCATTCCAAAATATGATACAATCAAGTGAGAATTGGCAGACACATGACGCAACTGTAAGTGCATTGAGATTGGATGTAATCATTAAACACCTTACAAATACGAGTAGAACAATTAGTAAGAAATTGATTGAAAGTAAACGCGTTAAAGTCAATCATAGAGAAATCGAACAAGTAGACTTTATAGTCGAAGAAAATGATTTGATCTCTATTAAAGGATATGGACGTGCGAAGATCATTCAAAATAATGGAACTTCAAAAAAAGGCAAGATAAGAATAGCTTATCGAACATTGTTTAAATAGTGCTGAGGAGGAAAACTTATGGCATTTACCCCAGAGGAAATCAAACAAAAAGAATTTAGTAGAGTTCATAAAGGATTAGATGAAACTGAAGTACGTGGATATCTACAAACTTTAAGTGATGAAATTGAAAAATTAAAATCAGATAAAGCGCATTTACAAAGTATTATAGATGATAAAGAAGAGAATATTAGTCGATTCAAAGCAGTCGAAAATACAATCTCTGACGTATTATTACAAGCGCAAAAAACAAGTGAAGAAACGAAACATACTGCTGTTTTAAAAGCAGATGCTATTATTAAAGAAGCAGAAGGACGTTCTGATCAAATCGTTAATGATGCACTTCAAAAAGCGCGTCATATCAGTTTCCAAACTGAAGATATGAAACGTCAATCAAAAGTTTTTCGTTCACGTTTCCGCATGTTAGTTGAAGCGCAATTAGATTTATTGAAAAATGAAGATTGGGATTATTTACTGAACTATGATGTCGATCAACAAAAAGTTACTGAAGAAAATATTGACATTTTGAACAAAGAAGAAGAAAATAATCAAGAACAGATAAATAATCAAGCAGTTAAAAGTGAAGAGGACAAGTCTGAAGAATAAACGAATTGAGAAGCGAGTTAGGGATAGTGAGAGCCTAATAAATTCATTTCTTTAGGTATCACCTGTTTGCGAATATGATATATGTTTAATGAGTGAACTCTAAGTTGAGTTAATAAGGGTGGTACCGCGATGTATGTCGTCCCTATTATTTCAGCTTAGAGTTTTTTTATATTATTTTTATTAAGAAGGAGATTAAGACTTATGGATTACAAAGATACGTTACTTATGCCTAAAACAAGTTTTCCAATGAGAGGTGGTTTACCAAATAAAGAACCACAAATTCAAGAAGAGTGGAAAGAGAAAGATTTATACAATAAAATTTTAGAAAAAAATAAAGGTAATACACCATTTATTCTTCATGATGGTCCTCCATATGCTAATGGTAATTTACACATGGGTCACGCTTTAAATAAAATTTTAAAAGATATCATCGTTAGACAAAAAGCAATGTCTGGATATTATGCACCTTACGTGCCAGGTTGGGATACACACGGTTTACCAATCGAGCAAGCTTTAACAAATAAAGGTGTTAAAAGAAAAGAAATGTCAGTTGCTGAATTCAGAGAAAAATGTAAAGAATTTGCATTAGAACAAATTGAATTGCAAAAAGCTGATTTCAGACGTTTAGGTGTAAACGGTGATTGGGATAATCCATATATTACGTTAAAACCTGAGTTTGAAGCGGCACAAATTAGAGTATTCGGTGAAATGGCTGCTAAAGGTTTAATCTATAAAGGTAAAAAACCAGTTTACTGGTCTCCTTCAAGTGAATCTTCATTAGCTGAAGCTGAAATTGAATACCAAGATAAAAAATCACCTTCAATCTATGTAGCATTTAATGTAGTAGATGGTAAAGGTGTTGTAGATGAAGATGCAGCATTTATTATTTGGACAACAACTCCATGGACAATTCCATCAAACTTAGCAATTGCTGTTAATCCTAAATTGAACTACGTACAAGTAAATGTAGAAGGCAAAAAATACGTTGTTGCCCAAGCACTTCTTGATTCAGTTTGTGAAGCATTAGACTGGAATAAAGAAACAATTACAATTGATAAAGAATTCAGTGGAGCTGAATTAGAATATGCAACAGCACAACATCCATTTATCGATCGTACTTCATTATTAATTTTAGGTGATCACGTTACAACTGATGCAGGTACAGGTTGTGTTCATACAGCACCAGGTCACGGTGAAGATGACTATATCGTAGGTCAAAAATATGGTCTAGGTGTGCTTAGTCCAATTAATGATAAAGGTGTATTCACTGAAGAAGCAGGAGAATTTGAAGGTCTATTCTATGATAAAGCTAATAAAAATATCACTGAAAAATTAGATGAAGTAGGCGCATTATTAAAACTTACATTCTTCAAACACTCATATCCACATGACTGGAGAACTAAAAAACCAGTTATTTTCAGAGCTACTGAACAATGGTTCGCTTCAATCAGTAAAGTAAGACAAGATATTTTAGATGCAATTGATGATACGAAGTTTAAAATCGATTGGGGTAAAACACGTCTTTACAATATGATCAGAGATAGAGGAGAATGGGTTATCTCTCGTCAAAGAGTATGGGGTGTACCTCTACCAGTCTTCTACGCTGAAAATGGCGATATTATCATGACTGAAGAAACAATTAATCATGTTGCAAATCTATTCGAACAACACGGTTCAAATATTTGGTTTGAAAGAGAAGCGAAAGACTTATTACCAGAAGGCTTTACGCATGAAGGTAGCCCAAATGGTGAATTCACTAAAGAAACAGATATTATGGACGTATGGTTCGATTCAGGTTCAACTCATAGAGGTGTGTTAGAAACACGTCCAGAATTATCATACCCAGCTGATATTTACTTAGAAGGTAGTGACCAATACAGAGGTTGGTTTAACTCATCAATCACAACATCAGTAGCAACTAAAGGTATCTCACCATACAAAATGTTACTTTCTCATGGTTTCGTAATGGACGGAGAAGGTAAGAAAATGAGTAAATCATTAGGTAACGTAATCGTTCCTGATAAAATTGTGAAACAAATGGGTGCAGATATCGCAAGATTATGGGTAAGTAGTGTAGACTACTTAGCTGACGTACGTATCTCAAACGACATCTTAAAACAAACTTCTGATGTATATCGTAAAATTAGAAATACATTCCGTTTCTTATTAGGTAATGTGAATGATTTCAATCCAGCAACAGATAGTGTGAAATATGAAGATATGCTTGAAATCGATCAATATATGCACAATAGATTAAATCAATTTATTGGCCGTACATTATCTCACTATGAAGCATTCGACTATCTAGATATTTATCAAGATATTCAAAACTTCATTAACGTAGAATTAAGTAACTTCTACTTAGACTACGGTAAAGATATCCTTTATATCGAACAAGTAGATTCATTAAAACGTCGTAGTATGCAAACAGTACTTTATGAAACATTAGTTAAATTAACTAAAATCTTAGCACCAATCATTCCGCATACAGCTGATGAAATTTGGGGACATATTCCACATGTTGAAGAAGAAAGTGTTCATTTAACAAATATGCCAGACCCACATGAAGTTGATACAGAATTAGTGGAAAAATGGTCTAAACTGATGAAATTAAGAGACGATGTTAACAGAGCATTAGAAGTTGCACGTAATGAAAAAGTAATCGGTAAATCATTAGAAGCACACATCACATTATCAAACTCAGAAGACTTTGATACAGTTGAATTCTTAAGTCAATTCCAAGACTTACAACAACTCTTCATTGTATCTAAAGTAGATGTCGTTGATGAATTAACAGACGGTGAAGAATATGAATATGTGAAAGTTAAAGTGAAACACGCTGACGGAGAAAAATGTCAACGCTGTTGGAACTACTCAGACGAGCTAGGCTCAGTAGGCGAATTAGATAACCTATGCCCACGCTGTCAAACAGTTGTTAAAACATTAGTGTAAATTTAATAATCATAAAACGAACTCACGAGATAGAAATCTTGTGAGTTTTTTTGTAAAAAAAGTATGTCTAACAATTTTTATATGAGGCATAATTTAATATGATAAATGTAAAAAAATATATTGAATGGTAAAAATTTACATTGTATAATATCCTTAATTAATCTGAGGTATAAATTTCTTCAATAAAGATAAAGTATAGGCGATAAAAAAATAAACCAAAATATAAGAAAGTTATATGAAGGTTAAAATTTAAAATACTATATTTGTATTCAAAAAGGGGAGAAGTTTATGTTAAAGAAAATACTTTTATCAACATTGTTATGTACAACAATAACAACACCTTTAATAGGTAAAGTTAATGCAGAAGAAGTGAAACAAGATAAAACTGTTAAATATGTGTTTCATAACGGAGGAATGAGATCTCCAATAGGTGTGAACTTTGATGGTTCAATGACTGTACCTGAACAGGGTGGTGAAATATTAGAAATTGATGCAAAACCAGTAGATTTTTTTATTTATAAGGATGGTGTGCCTACGAATGAATTAAATCCTAAATATAAGCACATTTGGGACCAATGGGGATATTATGATTTCTATAAATCTAAAGGAAAAGTAAATGACCTTTTCGTAGGCGAACATCCTAGTCCATTAGATGGTATAACATACAATCCTAAGTCTGATAATACATCTGATGATCAAAAAGCAGATGACCAAAAAGATGAACCTAAAAATGATCAAACAGAACCTAATAAAAACACTACTGACAATCAGTCTATGACAGAACAACCAAAACAAAATGTTCCTGCTAAAGTAGAACAACCGGCTAAAGATGATGGGAAAGTTGATAAAAAATCTGATAGTCAGAGTAATGTAGTTGATAAGAAAGATGCTGCTAATCAAAGTAAAGATAATATAAATAAAGATAATAAGGCTATAGCTAATAATACATCTAATGATCAGAATAAAGTGGCAATGAGTAATCAAAAGTCTGAGCCTCAATCTTCTGATACTTCTAAACAAGTTGATGTGAAAAAAGAAGACAATAATAAAGATGTAAAGGCTACTGACAATAAAGCTAAGACTGCAGATAATAAGTCAGATAAACAACAAAAAGAATTACCTAAGACGGGTGAAAGTGATAGTACGTGGTTACGTAATGGTTTAGTCATTTTATCTGCTTTAATTTTTCTTGGTATTTATAGATTGTCTCGTAAGTATGAAGTGTAATTTAATGAATGAAAGAGATTAAGCAATTGTGGTTGCTTGATCTCTTTTTATTTTGTTTATTAATTTCTTGTTTATGCGAGAAAAAATATGTGATGTGGTGTTTGAATTAGATGTGTAATTTAAAAGATCATATTAACAATTAGGTCGTGTTATGTGGTAAAATAATCAAGATTGGAGTGGAAAGTAGATGCGTAAAGGTTACAATGTACCGATTTGGAGTACTTTTATTATTATATTAATCGCGCTTGATCAACTTACTAAATTTTTAATTGTTAAATCTTTAGAAGTGGGTGAGTCTATAAAGGTTATCAGTAATTTTTTATATATTACATCTCATAGAAACCAAGGTGCCGCTTGGGGGATTTTACAAGGGAAAATGTGGTTATTTTATATCGTAACAATTGTCGTGCTCGTTATTTTATTTATGTTCTTTAAGAACGAAGGATATGGACGACCTGATGTTCAACTTGGACTAAGTTTATTAATTGCAGGGTCAATTGGTAACTTTATAGATCGTTTGTTTAGAGGAGAAGTTGTTGATTTTGTTGATACATATATTTTCAGCTATAATTTCCCGATATTTAATGTAGCAGATGCTGCTTTAACGATAGGTGTCATTGTATTGATAATTGTGATTTTATTTGAGGGCAAGGAGGAAAAAGCTTGAATACATTTGAATTTAAGATAGAGACAGAAAATGAAATTGGTGTAAGAATTGATAAATTATTACCTGATTTGAATCCAGATTGGTCAAGAAATCAAATTCAAGATTGGATTAAATTAGGTTTAGTTGAAGTAAATGGTAAAGTCATTAAAGCAAATTATAAGACGAAGCTTAATGATGTGATTGTTGTGACTGAGAAAGTAATCGAAGAGGTCGATATTGTCGCAGAAGATTTAGGTATTGAGGTTTATTATGAAGACAAAGATGTTGCGGTCGTTTATAAACCTAAAGGTATGGTTGTGCATCCAGCACCTGGCCATTATACAGGTACGTTAGTAAACGGATTGATGTATGTGATTAAAGATTTATCAGGTATTAATGGTGAAATTAGACCTGGTATTGTACATCGTATAGATAAAGATACATCAGGTTTATTGATGATTGCTAAGAACGATATTGCACATAGAGGATTAGTTGAACAGTTAGTTGATAAAACTGTGACAAGAGAATATACAGCACTTGTACACGGTAATATACCTCACGAATTTGGCACAATTGAAGCACCAATCGGTAGAAATCCTAAAGAACGTCAAGAAATGGCGATTGTGGATGATGGTAAAGAAGCTGTGACGCACTTTAATGTAATTGAAAAGTTCGAAAAATATACATTGGTTAAATGTCAATTAGAAACGGGTCGTACGCACCAAATCAGAGTGCATATGAAACATATTGGTTTTCCTTTAGTAGGCGATCCTAAATATGGACCGAAGAAGACATTGAACATTGGTGGACAAGCTTTACATGCTGGATTATTAGGCTTTGAACATCCAGTTACTGGTGAATATATTGAAAAAGAAGCACCACTACCAGAATATTTTGAAACATTATTAGAGAAATTAAGAAATCACGAAGATAAAAAATAAGTACATCGTGTAATAATACTTATTTAATTTTATTTAAACTTTGACATCATATGAAAAAAACGATATTATTGTTTTAACAATTAAAGCGTCTTTAACAGACAGTCCAGAGAGGCTGAGAAGACATAATATGAGCGTGTAGACCATCTTTGTTTGGTACTAGTGTATACTCATGTCTTCTAAAGACGTGAGTATTTTTTTGTGGAAGGAGATTGAATATGGCTGAGAGGTTAATCATGGATGCTGCTGCTGTAAACAGAGCATTAACAAGAATGTCACATGAAATACTTGAAAAGAACAAAGGTACTAAAGATATTGTCTTGTTAGGCGTAAAGACAAGAGGTGTATTTCTTGCGAACAGAATTGAGCAGAAAATCCAAGACATCGAACAAGTTCAAGTACCAACTGGAGAAATTGATGTTACACATTATCGTGACGACGTTCAGAATCAGCAAGGTACGATTAAAGTGAAATCATTTAATATCGATGTAGATATTAACGATAAGCATGTCATAATTGTAGATGATGTCCTTTATACAGGTAGAACTGTTAGAGCTTCATTAGATGCTATATTGGATCACGCAAGACCACGAAAAATAAGTTTGGCAACTTTAGTCGATAGAGGTCATAGAGAACTTCCGATTAGAGCAGATTATGTAGGTAAGAACGTTCCAACATCATCTAATGAATCAGTTGTCGTTGAACTAGAAGAGTTTGACCAACAAACAGCAGTAAAATTAAATTAAATAAATCCTTTTAAATCAGTACGAGAGACTGGCAAAGGAGCTTATATGGTTACAGGAGATAACTATACCTTTATAGGTATCACTGTATACATAGATCCCTTTGCATATCTTGTAAAGGGATCTTTTTTTGAATAGGAGAATGGAAATGTCACATAATGAAGAAATGTTTAAACGAACAGTAGAACCCATATTAGATGTTAATGATAAACCTAAAGCATCACAATGGTTCTTCTTAAGCTCACAGCATTTATTTGCAATGTTCGGAGCAACGGTACTTGTACCATTTCTAACAGGTTTACCTGTTTCAGCAGCACTCATTGCATCAGGCTTAGGAACGCTACTTTATATACTGATAACGAAAGGAAAGATACCAGCTTATCTCGGTTCGAGCTTTGCATTCATAACACCGATTATTGTCGGACTCAAGACACATGACCTTGGTGAAATGCTTGTCGCATTATTTATGAGTGGTGTCCTTTACGTCATTATCGGATTGATTATAAAGGTTACAGGCACGAATTGGTTGCTTAATCTGTTACCACCAGTTGTAGTAGGACCGGTTATCATGGTTATCGGACTTGGATTAGCACCGGTAGCCGTTAACATGGCGATGTACACAGATTCAAATGCAATGAAAGGCTATAGTGGCATTTACATTACAGTCGCACTCATCACATTAATTACAACAATTATCGTTTCAGTATTTTTCAAAGGATTCTTATCAATCATTCCAGTACTTATCGGAATTATTGTTGGATATATATCTTCATTATTATTTGGAATTGTGGACTTAGCGCCGATTTCAAAAGCAAAATGGATTCAAATGCCTGATATTTACTTACCGTTTCATGATTACACACCATCGCTACAATGGGGACTTATCTTAATCATGCTGCCAATCGTTTTTGTAACGGTTAGTGAGCATATCGGTCATCAAATCGTCATCAATAAAATTGTCGGTAAGAACTTCTTCAAAGATCCAGGTTTACACCGCTCATTAATAGGTGACGGGGTATCAACGATGATGGCTTCAATTATTGGTGGGCCACCAAGTACGACATACGGCGAGAACATTGGCGTACTTGCCATTACAAGAATTTATAGTATATGGGTAATCGGTGGTGCAGCAGTACTTGCACTAATCTTAGGATTTGTTGGTAAATTCACAGCGATGATTTCAACAATACCAACACCAGTTATGGGTGGTGTTTCCATACTATTATTCGGAATCATTGCTTCAAGTGGTTTGAGAATGTTGGTGGAGAACAATATCGACTTCGGTGACAACCGTAACTTGATCATTGCTTCTGTCATTCTCGTATTAGGAATCGGTAAAGCACATTTAGACTTCACAGGTATTGGCATACATTTAAACATTGAAGGTATGGCTTTAGCAGCAACAGTAGGTATCTTGCTCAATCTTATATTGCCAAAGAAAATAAAATAATTCTCAGGAGGCGTGTCATATGAAAAATTTATTAACAATGACTGATTTAACTAAAGACGACATCATGAAAATTATAACGAAAGCACAAGACATTAAAGAAAATGGTGCAGAAACTTTTGGTAAAGGCATGACGGTCGCAAACTTATTCTTTGAAAATTCAACACGAACAAAATGTAGTTTTGAAATGGCTGAAAGAAAATTAGGTTTGGAAGTCATTCCTTTTGAAATAAGTACTTCATCTGTTCAAAAAGGTGAATCTTTATATGATACTTGCAAAACTTTAGAATCGATTGGTGTAGACGCATTAGTCATTAGACATAGTGAAAATGCATATTATGACACATTACAAGGGCTTAATATTCCAGTATTAAATGGTGGAGATGGAAGTGGCCACCACCCGACACAAAGTCTTCTAGATATTATGACAATATATGAGGAATACGGTTACTTCGAAGGATTAAAAATTTTAATCTCAGGCGATATAAAAAATTCAAGAGTAGCAAGAAGTAATGCAGATGCTTTAACGAAACTTGGTGCGGAAGTGATGTTCTCAGCACCTGAACAATGGAAATGTAACTTTTCAGATGTACCATATGTAGAAATTGATGATGTGATAGAAGAAGTAGACGTTTGTATGTTGTTAAGAGTACAAAATGAAAGACATGATTCAGGTACGACGTTTAGTAAAGAAGACTATCACAATGCATACGGACTGACGATTGATAGATATAACAAACTGCATGACAATGCAATCGTTATGCATCCAGCACCAGTCAACCGAGGTGTTGAAATAGATACTTCACTTGTAGAAAGTTCAAAATCAAGAATTTTTAAACAAATGGAGAACGGCGTCTTCATTAGAATGGCATGTATACATGATGTACTTAATCACAAGGAGGAAAAAGTAAAATGTCACTTATAATCAAAAATGGAAAAATCTTATTAGAAGGTCAATTAGTTAACAAGGAAATTGAAATTGAAGATGGCAAAATTAAAAAAATAGATGATTATATAGAAGTAGAGAATCAAGAAGTTATTGATGCGAAAGGACATTTTATTTCAGCAGGATTTGTTGATGTACATGTACATTTAAGAGAACCTGGTGGCGAACATAAAGAAACAATTGAAACAGGTACAAAAGCAGCAGCAAGAGGCGGATTTACAACAGTATGTCCAATGCCTAATACAAAGCCTGTCCCAGATTCAGTTGAACATTTAGATCGTCTTCACAAAATCATTGATGAGCATGCAGTGGTAAGAGTATTACCTTATGCATCCATTACAGTAAGACAAGCTGGTAAAGAACATGTTGATTTCAAAGCATTAAAAGATAGAGGCATGTTCCAATTTACTGATGATGGTGTAGGTGTACAAACAGCTTCAATGATGTATGAAGCGATGCAAGAAGCGGCTAAAATAGATAAAGCAATCGTAGCACACTGTGAAGATAATTCATTAATTTATGGTGGTGCAATGCATGAAGGTAAACGAAGTGAAGAACTTGGCATTCCAGGTATTCCTTCAATTTGCGAAGCGGTACAAATTGCTAGAGACGTGTTGTTAGCTGAAGCAGCAAATTGTCATTACCATGTGTGTCACGTGTCTACTAAAGAAAGTGTACGTGTTATAAGAGATGCTAAAAAAGCAGGCATTAAAGTAACAGCAGAAGTTACACCTCATCACTTATTACTTACAGAAGATGACGTACCAGGTGACGATGCGATTTACAAAATGAATCCACCTTTAAGAGCGAAAGAAGATAGAGATGCTTTAATCGAAGGATTATTAGATGGAACAATTGACTGTATCGCAACAGATCATGCACCACATGCTAAAGAAGAAAAAGAAGTGTCAATGGTTGATGCACCTTTCGGAATTGTAGGCAGTGAAACAGCATTCCAATTATTATACACACACTTTGTGAAAACAGGTAAATTCACATTAGAACAACTTGTTGCATTTTTAACAACGAAACCAAGTGAAACATTTAACTTACCTTATGGTCGATTAGAAGAAGGAAGCTACGCTGACTTAACTATCATAGACTTGGAAACAGAAAGACCGATACGAGCAGAAGAGTTTGCTTCTAAGAGTACAAATACACCATTTATAGGAGAAGTCGTTTCAGGATACCCAATTTTAACAATTTGTGATGGAGAAATCGTCTTCAAGGAGGAAGTATAAGATGAAAAATAAAAGATACTTAGTATTAGAAGATGGTACAACATATAAAGGTTATGCATTAGGTTCAGATGATTTAACAGTTGGAGAAATTGTTTTTAATACAGCAATGACAGGTTATCAAGAAACAATTTCAGACCCATCATATACTGGACAAATTATTACATTTACTTACCCGCTTATTGGTAACTACGGGATAAACAGAGATGACTTTGAATCATTAACACCAACTTTAAATGGTGTTGTTGTGAGAGAAGCGTGTGATTACCCAAGTAACTTTAGATCAAGTAAGTCTTTAGATGAAACGTTAAAATTCTATCATATACCAGGTATCTCAGGTGTTGATACAAGAAGTTTAACACGTAAAATTAGAAAATTCGGTGTCCTTAAAGCTGGATTTACTGATAATGCTGATGAAATAGAAAGTCTTGTTCAGCGCTTAAATACTGAATCGTTAAGAACGGACGAAGTTGAACAAGTTTCATCAGTTAGACCATATATTTCAACAGGTGATGGCTATAAAGTTGTATTAATTGATTACGGTAAAAAAGAAAATATCGTGAGAGAACTTAATAGAAGAGGCTGTGATGTAACAGTCGTACCATATCAAACATCATATGAAGAAATACTGAATATCTCACCAGATGGCATAATGGTTTCAAATGGACCAGGAAATCCTGAAAGTGTACAAGAAACCATTCAAACAATTAAACAATTAGTCGGCAAAATACCATTCTTCGGCATTTGTTTAGGACATCAATTGTTTGCATTATCTCAAGGGGCAACGTCTTATAAGATGAAATTTGGTCATAGAGGTGCCAATCATCCAGTACAAAATCTACAAACTGGAAAAGTAGATTTAACAAGTCAAAACCATGGTTATGCAATTGATGAAGCGTCTATTGCACAAACTGATTTAGAAGTGACGCATATCGCATTAAATGATAAATCAATTGAAGGATTAAGACATAAAAAATATCCAGCATTTTCAGTACAATATCATCCAGAAGCATCACCTGGACCGCACGACTCAAACTATTTATTCGATGAATTTATTGAAATGATTAAATTACATAAAGCGAAGGAGCGTACAATCAATGCCTAAACAAACTGATATAAAATCCATCTTAGTAATTGGTTCTGGCCCAATCATTATAGGTCAAGCTGCAGAATTTGATTATGCAGGCACTCAAGCATGCTTAGCACTAAAAGAAGAAGGTTACCGCGTAATACTTGTAAACTCTAATCCAGCAACAATTATGACGGACACTGAAATAGCAGATACAGTATATATTGAACCTTTAACTTTAGACTTTGTGAGTCGCATTATTCGTAAAGAACAACCAGACGCATTGTTACCAACTTTAGGTGGACAAACTGGTTTGAACATGGCAATTGAATTACACGAAAATGGTGTATTAGAAGAAAATAACGTACGTTTATTAGGTACACAACTATCTTCAATCGAACAAGCTGAAGATAGAGATTTATTCCGTACACTTATGAATGAATTAAATGAACCAGTACCTGAAAGTGATATCGTGAATGATATTGAAGGTGCTTTAAATTTTGCGAACGAAATTGGCTACCCGCTAATCGTGCGACCTGCGTTTACAATGGGGGGTACTGGTGGCGGAATTTGTCACGACGAAAAAGAACTAAGAGAAGTTGTTCAAAATGGCTTGAAATACAGCCCGGTTACACAATGTTTATTAGAAAAATCTATCGCTGGATATAAAGAAATAGAATACGAAGTGATGAGAGATAAAAATGATAATGCCATCGTAGTATGTAACATGGAGAACATAGATCCAGTTGGTATTCATACAGGTGACTCAATCGTAGTTGCACCAAGTCAAACATTATCAGACGTTGAATATCAAATGTTAAGAGATGTATCTCTAAAAATTATTCGTGCATTAAAAATTGAAGGCGGATGTAACGTACAATTAGCACTTGATCCAAAATCACTTGATTACTACATAATAGAAGTTAATCCACGTGTATCAAGATCGTCAGCATTAGCTTCAAAAGCAACGGGTTATCCAATTGCGAAGTTAGCTGCCAAAATAGCAATCGGTATGACTTTAGATGAAATGTTAAACCCTGTAACGGGCACATCTTATGCAGCATTTGAACCAGCACTAGACTATGTTGTTTCTAAAATACCGAGATTTCCTTTTGATAAATTCGAAAAAGGCGAACGTCATCTAGGAACACAAATGAAAGCAACTGGGGAAGTCATGGCAATTGGTAGAACGTATGAAGAATCATTATTAAAAGCGATTCGTTCGTTAGAATATGGCGTTCATCATTTAGGTTTACCAAATGGCGATGAATTTGAATTAGATTTCATTGAAGAGAGAATTAAAGCACAAGATGATGAAAGATTATTCTTTATTGGTGAAGCCATTAGACGTGGTACATCACTTGAGAGAATACATGAATTAACGCAAATTGATTACTTCTTCTTGAATAAATTCAAACACATCATCGATATTGAGCACGATTTAAAAGAGAAAAAAGGCGATTTAGACGCATTATTATGGGCGAAACAATACGGCTTTAGTGATAAAGTCATTGCACATAGATGGGAACAATCAGAACGAGACATATATGATTTAAGACAAGAGAATGGTATTAATCCAGTTTACAAAACAGTAGATACTTGTGCTGCAGAATTCGAATCAGAAACACCATATTTCTACGGTACTTATGAAGAAGAAAATGAATCTATAGTCACTGAGAAAGAAAAAATCATCGTACTCGGATCAGGTCCAATTAGAATTGGACAAGGTGTGGAATTTGATTACGCTACTGTACATGCTGTATGGGCTATACAAGAAGCGGGTTATGAAGCAATTATTATTAACAACAACCCTGAAACAGTTTCAACAGACTTCTCAATATCTGACAAGTTATACTTTGAGCCACTGACTGAAGAAGATGTAATGAGTATCATTAATCACGAACAACCTAAAGGCGTAGTCGTTCAATTTGGTGGGCAAACAGCAATCAATTTAGCAGATAAAATTTCACAAAAAGGTATTCAAATATTAGGTACGACGCTTGAAGATCTTAACAGAGCTGAAGATAGAAAAGAATTTGAAGCTTTATTACAAAAAATTGATGTACCACAACCATTAGGTAAAACAGCCACTTCAGTACAAGAAGCGATAGATAACGCAAATGAAATTGGTTATCCAGTAGTTGTGAGACCTTCATACGTACTTGGTGGTAGAGCGATGGAAATTGTATACGCTGAACCTGAATTGAGAAATTATATGGAACAAGCAGTTAAAGCAAGCCCAGAGCATCCAGTACTAATTGACCGTTATTTAACAGGTAAAGAAATTGAAGTAGACGCAATTTCAGATGGTGAAACGGTTGTCATTCCAGGTATTATGGAACACATTGAAAGAGCGGGTGTCCATTCAGGTGATTCAATTGCGGTTTATCCACCTCAAACTTTAACGGATGAAGAAATTAATTTATTAGTCGACTACACAACGAAATTGGCAAAAGGCTTAAACATAGTAGGACTTATCAATATTCAGTTTGTACTTTCTAAAGGAGAAGTATTTGTACTTGAAGTTAACCCAAGAGCAAGTCGTACTGTACCATTCTTAAGTAAAATTACTGAAATTCCAATGGCGAAGATTGCTACTAAAGCAATTGCAGGCATCACTTTGAAAGAACAAGGATATGAAAGTGGTTTAGCGCCATATAAAGAAGGTGTATATGTTAAAGCACCAGTATTCAGTTTTAATAAACTTAAAAATGTTGATATCACATTAGGACCTGAAATGAAATCGACAGGTGAAGTAATGGGTAAAGACAGTACGTTAGAAAAAGCATTATATAAAGGTTTAACAGCAAGTGGTTTAAAAGTACAAGATCAAGGTACAGCATTATTTACTGTAAGTGATAAAGATAAAGCTGAAGCACTAACAATCGCTAAGAGATTTCATGAGATTGGTTATAGAATTTTTGCAACTGAAGGTACGGCACAATACTTTAACGAACATGACATCCCAGTGTATACGGTTGGTAAAATAGGCGGCGAACATGATTTGCTATCTGTAATACAAAAAGGTGAAGTACAACTTGTGGTCAACACAATGACAAAAGGCAAAGTATACGAAAGAGACGGATTCCAAATTAGACGTGAATCTGTAGAAAATGGTATACCATGTTTAACATCACTTGATACGGCAAATGCTTTAGCAGATGTAGTGGAAAGTATGACATTTAGAACTGAACAAATGTAGTGGGGGGATTATAATGTCCGAGATAATGATAGTTGTATCAAATAATCAAATAGCAGACGCTATTTTTGAATTAAAAGTACGTGGAAATCTTACGAAAAATATGAAAAAACCTGGACAGTTTGTTCATATTAAAGCTGGTACAGGAACAGAACATATGTTGAGAAGACCAATTTCGATTTGTGAAGTGAACCGTGAAGAAGACACATTTACAATGCTTTTTAGAAGAGAAGGACACGGTACAGAATTGATTTCACAACTAAAACAAGGTGATCCAATAGATGTAATTGCACCTTTAGGGAACGGATTCCCAGTTGATGAAGCGCAAAATACTGCCTTATTAGTTGGAGGCGGTATTGGCGTGCCACCTATGTACGAATTGTCGAAACAACTCAATGCTAGAGGCATCAAGACGATTCACGTATTAGGTTTTCAAAGTGCTAAAGATGCATTTTATATAGACGAATTTAGTGCGTTAGGTGATACGTATGTTGCAACTGCAGATGGAACACTTGGTACTAAAGGATTTGTTACAACTGTTATTGAAAATTTAGACACACCCTTCGATATTTTTTACAGCTGTGGACCAAAAGCAATGTTGAAAGCTTTAACACTTCAATTAAGTGATGTGAAAGGTTATATTTCACTCGAAGAACGTATGGGGTGTGGCATCGGTGCTTGCTATGCATGTGTATGCCATACGGATAATGAAGCGGGTTATGTCAAAGTTTGTACAGACGGTCCCGTATTTGAAAAAGGAGCTGTCATCATATGAGTCGATTAAATATTTCGCTACCAGGGTTAAATTTGAAAAATCCAATCATGCCAGCAAGTGGATGCTTTGCTTTCGGAAAAGAATTCAGTCAGTTTTATGATTTATCAGAACTTGGCGCAATCATGATTAAAGCAGCAACTCAATTTGCAAGATACGGTAATGAAGCGCCACGTGTCGCTGAAACGGCAAGCGGTATGATTAATGCGATTGGCCTTCAAAATCCAGGTGTTCACCATATTATGGAACATGAATTGAAATACCTTGAACAATATGATGTACCCATTATTGCTAATGTTGCAGGTTCTACTGAAGAAGAATATGTTTACGTCGCCAAACATATTTCACAAGCATCAAATGTTCATGCACTAGAATTGAATATTTCTTGTCCAAATGTTAAAGAAGGTGGGATTCAATTCGGTACTGTACCTGAAGTGGCTAAAGAACTGACGAGAAAAGTAAAAGCTGTTTCAGAAGTGCCAGTGTATGTAAAGTTATCTCCTAATGTAACAAACATTGTAGAAATGGCGAAAGCTATTGCAGAATACGCAGACGGTATAACGATGATCAACACTTTAGTAGGATTAAGAATTGATGCGAAGACTGGAAAACCAATCATAAGCAATGTTATAGGTGGATTAAGTGGTCCAGCAATCAAGCCAGTTGCATTAAGAATGGTATATGAAGTCAGTCAACATGTTGATATTCCAATTATCGCAATGGGTGGCGTGAGAACTGCTCAAGATGTCATTGATTTCATTTCAGTTGGTGCTGATGCAGTGGCAGTTGGAACAGCAAACTTTGAAAATCCAACAGTATGTAAAGATATTATTGATGAATTACCTACATTACTCGACAAATTAGGTGTTGAACATATTACAGAACTTAAAGGTAGAACTTATAACCAACAAGGAGTTGTCAAATAACATGAAGAATACACCAATAATTGCATTAGACTTTGCAACTCTAGAGGAAGTTGATCAATTTTTAGATTTATTTAATGAACCCCTATTTGTAAAAGTAGGTATGGAACTTTATTTGCAAAATGGTCCTGAAACGATCAACCGAATTAAAGAAAGAGGTCATGATATCTTTTTAGATTTAAAGTTACATGACATTCCAAACACGGTTAAAGGCGCATTAAAAGGATTAGGTAAACTCAATATCGACTTAATCAATGTACATGCAGCTGGTGGTAAAAACATGATGGCTGCTGGACTTGAAGGATTACGTGAGACAAATCCTAATGCTAAATTAATAGCTGTAACTCAGTTAACTTCTACTACAGAACAACAAATGAAAGATGAACAAAATATTCAATCATCCATCAATGAATCAGTCGTGCACTATGCAAAAATGGCACATGAAGCAGGACTTGATGGTGTCGTTTGTTCACCATTAGAATCTAATTTAATTCAAGAACATATCGGCGAAACTTTCTTGAAAGTGACACCAGGTATACGTTTAGAATCTGATAAGACACATGATCAACAACGTGTGACAACACCAGAAGACGCTAAAAAATTAGGCTCAACACATATAGTAGTGGGTCGTTCAATTACGCAACATGAAGATCCAGTAGCAAGATATCACGAAATATTACAAAGATGGGAAGGATAATTCATATGACTCAAAATATCGCACAATCATTATTAGAAATTAAAGCTGTAACACTTTCACCTGACGATCCATATACATGGAGTTCAGGCATAAAATCACCGATTTATTGTGATAATAGAGTGACATTAGCATATCCTGAAATTAGAGAAAATATTTATCAAGGTTTAATTGAATTGATCAAAGAACACGCTCAAGATGCTGAAATTATTTCTGGTACGGCAACAGCAGGTATTCCGCATGCAGCATTTGTTGCGGATCAACTAAAATTACCGATGAGCTATGTGAGATCTAAAAGCAAAGGTCATGGTAAAGGGAATCAAATCGAAGGTGCTTTAAGCAAAGGGAAAAAAGTAGTTGTAATTGAAGATTTAATTTCAACAGGTGGTTCTTCAATTAATGCTGTTGAAGCTTTAATTGAAGATGGCGCGGAAGTATTAGGGGTATTTGCAATCTTTACATATGGTATTAACAAAGCAGAAGAAGCTTTCAAAGCAATCGATGTCCCATTTTATACTTTGTCTAATTATGATGAACTGATTTCAGTAGCTGAAAAAGAAGGTTATATCGAAAATAAAGATATAAAAACTTTAAAAGCTTGGAAAGATACTTTATAATAAAGTCAAGATAAGGGGGGTCTTTATGGAAAGCCAACATAAATTATCTGCTGCAGAAGAACAAGAGCAGATAAAAAAATGGGGACATATTAATGATTTTCTTAAAAAAGATTCTAATGCGAAACCTGACTTTAATCACTATGAAGTAAGAGACGAAAATATGTACGAACGTACAGGTTATTCGAATAACACAAACGTGAATAGACAGAGAAGATATGATTTAGGCGACAAAAATATATTTAAAAGTATCAAAAAAGAATTAGAAGCAAAAGGATTCTTTGATGATTAATAAGACATTAAGAAAAAACTACTAAAAAAATTGGTATCAATTTTTTTAGTAGTTTTTATTTTTTAAGCATGAATATTCAGAAAATTGTATGAATTAAGAATGACGTTTGTTAAAATGTAAACGTATACACTTTTAAAGGGGGCGAAATGTATGAATAAACGTGATAATAAGTTTACGAATCAACTTTGGAAAGAAAGTGGACGTACGAAAGAAATGTTAAAGTTCTTTTCAACGGATGCATTAAAAAATCAAAATAAACCAGATCCTGAATTGAAAGCTTACAATACTGCACAACTTATCGGATTAATATTAGGTCCATTACTATTTTTAGTTGTGTTATTATTTTTCAAAGCAGATGGACTGAGTCAAAATGGTGTCTACGTTATGGCTGCCACTTTATGGATTGCCGTATGGTGGATTACTGAAGCTATACCAATTCCAGCAACAAGTTTAATGCCTTTATTCCTTTTTCCATTAGGCGGAATTATGGATAGCGCGACAGTTTCAAGTGCATATGGAGATGATATTGTATTCCTATTCTTAGGTGGTTTCATTATTGCAGTTGCGATGGAAAGATGGAATTTACATACAAGAATTGCACTCGTCATTATTAAAAGTATTGGTACGAGTACAGGTAGAATTTTATTAGGATTTATGATTGCAACAGGTGCATTATCGATGTTTGTTTCAAACACAGCAGCCGTAATGATTATGATTCCAATCGGTATGGCAATTATTAAAGAAGCGAATGAATTAACAGCTGAAGGTAATGAGCATCACAACTTATCACAATTTGAAAAATCTTTAGTACTTGGTATTGGTTATGCAGGTACAATCGGAGGATTGGGAACTTTAATTGGGACACCGCCTCTTATTATTTTGAAAGGTCAATACGAGAAGATTTTCGGAGAAGAAATTGGATTCGGTCAATGGATGGTTATGGGTGTACCTACAGTCATTATCATACTCGCGATAACTTGGGCATATTTAAATTTTGTAGTATTTAAACATGACATGAAAGAACTTCCAGGTGGGAAAGAAATTATTACAAGAGAGTTAAAGTCTTTAGGTAAGACGACTTATGAAGAAAAAGTTGTATTCACACTATTCTGTTTAGCTGCATTTTTATGGGTATCTAGAGAATTCTTATTAGCACAATTACCTTTTACAGAATTAGTTAAAGATGGCACAATTTCAATGTTTATCGCTGTTATACTTTTCTTAATTCCAGCAAAACGCAAATTTGCTAGAATTCTTGATTGGTCAATTGCTAAAGATTTACCATGGGGCATTTTATTACTATTTGGTGGTGGTTTAGCAGTAGCTTCTGCCATTACAGAAAGTGGATTAGATAAATGGATGGGTAAACAAATTTCAGGATTAGATGGCGTCAATATCATCTTAATTATAGGAATTGTTACGCTGTTTGTATTATTCTTAACAGAAATTACATCTAATACTGCAACAGCTACAATGATCTTACCAATTTTAGCTACAATAGCAGTTGGTATTCATGTACATCCACTAGCATTAATGATTCCAGCAGCAATGGCTGCAAACTGTGCATTTATGTTACCAGTCGGAACACCACCAAATGCGATTGTATTTGGTACAGACAAAGTAACGATCCGAGAAATGGCGACAGCCGGATTTTGGTTAAACTTAATCAGCTGTGTGATTATCGTCGGATTTGTATGGTTCATGGTTCCATGGTTATTTGGCATAGATTTAGTAGCAAGTAAATAATTGAAATATAATTAAAAAAGCAATGCTTGGATGTTGATCCAAGCATTGCTTTATGTTGTATTTTAATCCATAAATAGTTTAATAAATATATATCCGACAATGATAATGGCTAACATAATGACGATCGGTAACAATAATGAAAGTGACATAAAATCTCTCCTTTGTCTTTAACGCTTAATAAGATTATACTAAATTATATACGATTTAAAAAATGATTAAAATCTGTTGATGGAGTGTTTATTCAATGATACCAAAAATTACGACATTTTTAATGTTTAACGGTGAAGCTGAAGAAGCGATTAATTTTTATACGTCTATTTTTAAAGATAGTGAAATTTTAACAATGGTTAAATACGGTGAAGAGGGACCTGGTGAACCTGGGACTGTTCAACATTCTATATTTAAAATAAATGGACAAATATTTATGGCGATTGACCAAACAAATGGTGTTGAAATTGAGATGAATCCTGCAATGTCATTATATGTAACGTGTGAATCAGCAATGGAAATGGAACATTTATATTCTAAACTTAAATCGGGTGGTGCGATTCTCATGCCTAAAACAGAATTACCACCAACATTTAGAGAATTTGCGTGGGTTCAAGATAAATTTGGTGTGAATTTCCAACTTGCTTTACCTGAACAACAGTCATAAATGCAATATATAAAAGAAAAACTTTCATAACTGATAAGCCTTTGAAAATGATTTCTGGCTAGTCAAGTTATGAAAGTTTTTGTTATTTTTTAAGTAATTTTTTAATGTCGTCATAATCAGTTGTGACATAAAGTGTTGTTTGACTGTCGTAAGTGACAAATCCTGGTTTAGCACCACTCGGTTTGTGGACATTCTTTATAGCAGTGTAGTCAACTGGGATTTGACCTGATTGACTTGCTTTAGAATAATACCCAGCAATCATTGCCGCTTCTTCGATTGTTTTTTGCGTTGGTTCGTCTTCTTGTATGACAACATGTGAACCTGGAATATCTTTCGTATGGAACCATAATTGATTTTTTCTTGCGACACGATGTGTTAAGTAATCGTTTTGTTTATTATTTTTACCTAATAAAATCGTTTGACCATCTGTAGAAATAAATGTCGTTAACGTAATTTTGTTAGAATTTTTCTTTTTCTTATTTTTACGTTTCTTAACAAAACCTTGATCTTCTAATTCTTCTCTAATGTCATCAATATCATCAACAGAAATATGGGCAAGTTGTTGTTCTAATGATTCGAAATATAAGATATTAGATTGTGTCAATTTGATTTGTTTATCTAACTCTATTTCACGTGTCTTAAGTCTGTTATATTGTTTGTAATAATATTGAGCATTCATTGAAGGTGATTTCGTTGGATTTAAAGGTATCGTAACAGGCTCATTGTTATAATAATTAATAGTTTCTAACGATTTGTCACCTTGTTTAATTTGATACATATTCGCCGTTATTAATTCTCCAAATAATTGTTGCTCATCTTTGTTACGAGCCGCTTCTCGCTCATTAATTAATTTCTCTAGTTTATGACGATTTTTTTGAAGATGTTGGTCGACAATTTTAACTAAATCTAATGCACGCTGTTTAACACGCTCTCTTTCACCACGTGATTCATAAAATCTATCTAAACATTCATGTATATTATCAAAGGACATATAGTCATTTCCATAAGAATGTAACGGCATAAAGTAGAAAATTTCTTTGCCAGTCGAATCATCACTGTAAATAACAGGATTAGGTGATTGTTGAACTTCATCCATTACTTCATTAAAAGCTTCCACTAATGTTTCTTGATTCATAAATGGACGTCTAGATGTAATCTCTTTTGTTATAAGTGGACTAAAACCTTCAAATTGTTGAAGGAGCTGTCGGTCAATTTTACCCGAATTAAAATCAATATATTTAATAATGTCATCCACTTCGAAAGGATTTAATTTCTTAACAGTAGGTGGGTATTCATATTTGAAACCTGGCATAATTGTACGAGCAGTATTAGTATTAGGTGTATGATGTTTAAAGCCGTCGATAATTTTACGGTCGCCATCAATTAAAATGATATTACTATGTCTACCCATAATTTCTAATACGATTGTTCGTTTTCTTAAATCACCAATTTCATCTCGAGAATGAACATCGATTTCTACTAAACGGTCATTACCAATTTGAGTAATACTTTGAATAATGCCGCCATCTAAATGTTTACGTAGCACTCTAAGAAACATTGGTGGGTCGAAAGGATTATCAAATTTTTCAGCAGTTAAGTGAAAACGACTGAAATTTGCATGTGTTGATAATAGTAATTGTTTATTTTTTCGTTCACTTCGAATTGTTAATATAATTGTGTCATTACTAGGTTCAGTAATTTTATGAATTCGCCCAGTTACGAGCGATTGTATATCTTCAACGATCTTTCTAGTAAATAAGCCATCAAAAGCCATTTGCATTCACACCTTTATCAAAAGTCAATTTATTGTAACATGTAAGGGATTAAATGAGTATAATTCTGTTTAATCTTTAAACGTCTCTAGCCATATAGAATTGAAATATGGTAAGATATAAAAAAACAAAATGATAATAAATCGTTAGTATTCATTAGGAAAGGTCGTTTGACATGAACATAGAAAAAGGGTTACTGATAGTGCTCTCTGGCCCATCTGGAGTTGGTAAAGGAACAGTACGTAAATCAATATTTGATGATCCGAGTACGGATTTTAAATATTCTATCTCTATGACTACTCGAAACATGCGTGAAGGAGAAACGGATGGCGTAGATTATTTCTTTAAATCAAGAGAAGAATTTGAAGCTTTAATAGCTGATGACCAATTTATAGAGTATGCTGAGTATGTTGGTAATTACTATGGTACGCCAGTACAATACGTAAGAGATACGATGGATAACGGTTATGATGTATTTTTAGAAATTGAAGTAGAAGGTGCTAAACAGGTTAGAAAGAAATTCCCTGAAGCATTATTTATTTTCTTAGCACCACCGAGTCTTGAACATTTGAAAGAAAGACTTGTCGGTCGCGGAACTGAATCAGATGAAATCATCCAGAACCGAATTCTTGAAGCGCGTAAAGAAGTTGAAATGATGAACCTTTACGATTATGTTGTTGTAAACGATGAAGTTGAATTAGCGAAAGAGCGTATTCAAGCCATCGTAGAAGCTGAACACTTAAAAAGAGAACGTGTTGAAGCACGTTACAGAAAAATGATATTGGAGGCAAAAAAATAATGTTATACCCACCACAAAACGAATTAAAAGACAGCATCAATTCTAAATATTTAGTTGTAACAACTGCAGCTAAGAGAGCACGTGAACTACAAGAACACCCTGACAGTTTATTATTAGATGAATATCGTTCATTAAAAAATGTAGGTCAAGCACTAGAAGAAATAGCAGCTCATAAAGTATATGCTAAATTAGAAGACTAATCATTTGAATTAACGAAAGACCTTTTATGTTTGGACGACCAATCCATACATGAAAGGTCTTTTTATTGAATATGGATATTGTAATTTAGATTCATGACAGTCTTTTTTAAAGAATGTATAATAAGTATAAAGTTTAAGAATCGAATTAATCGGAGGAGTACACAAATGAAGAATATACTTCTAGCTGTAACTGGGGGAATAGCTGCCTATAAAGCTATAGATTTAACGAGCAAATTAACACAAAGTGGCTATCAAGTGCGCGTCATGTTAACTGAACATGCGAAACAGTTTGTGACACCATTGGCATTTCAAGCTATCAGTCGCAATCACGTTTATACAGATACTTTTGACGAAAAAGATGTCAGTGAAATTCAACATATTACATTAGCTGACTGGGCTGATGCAGTCATCGTTGCGCCTGCAACAGCTAATACAATTAGTAAATTAGCGAATGGCTTAGCAGATAACATGGTGACTTCAACATTACTCGCTACGACTGCTCCTGTTTTTATCGCACCAGCAATGAATGTTCATATGCTTGAACATCCTTCTACCGTTGAAAATATGTCTCGTTTAAGAAATTATGGTTATAAATTCATCGCGCCAGGGGAAGGTTATTTAGCTTGTGGTTATGTTGCAAGAGGTAGAATGGAAGAACCGATTACCATTTTGACAATTATTGATGATTATTTTAAAGAACAAGCTCAACCACAAACTTTTGCTTTAAAAGGTAAAAACGTACTTGTAACTGCTGGACCAACAGTAGAAAAAGTAGATGCTGTACGCTATTTTACAAATCGTTCAAGTGGAAAGATGGGCTATGCATTAGCTGAAGCTGCAAGAGATTTAGGGGCGAACGTTACGTTAGTAAGTGGAGAGACAAATTTAACGCAACCTGTTGGTGTAGAGTTTATTCAAGTAACAAGTGCTGAAGATATGTTCCAAGCTGTTAAATCACGTATGAATGATATGGACATGATTATTAAAGCAGCAGCAGTCGCTGATTACACACCAGTTGAAACTTCTGAACATAAAATGAAAAAGAAAGATGGCGACTTACAGCTTACATTTAAAAGAACGACAGACATCCTTAAATATTTAGGGGAACATAAAGATAAGCAATATTTAGTTGGATTTGCTGCTGAAACAGATAATGTCGAAGAATATGCAATGGATAAATTGAAAAAGAAAAATGCAGATGTCATCGTTGCCAATCATGTTGCGAATGAGGCAATTGGTTTTAGATCTTCAGATAATGAAGTAGATATGTATTTTGCAAATGGAGATAAAGTACCAATTGCTAAAGCTTCTAAACAACAAGTGGCCATCAAAATTTTAAATGAAATTACTAGTAGGTGGGAAGATTGATTGCAAATGTAGTCGTAGATATTCCAGCTAAAAATGTCGACAAAATATTTGATTATTTAATTCCGCAAGATATTGAAGATATCGTCAAAGTCGGTGTTAGAGTTGAAGTGCCTTTTGGTCCACGTAAAATTCAAGGGTTTGTCATTGGCATAAGTGAAGAATTAACAAGTGACATTGATCAGTCTAAATTAAAATCAATCATTCGTGTTAAAGATTTTAAACCAGAGTTAACAGCGGAACTCATTGAACTGAGTGAATGGATGTCTAACTTTCACTTAGTTAAGCGTATTTCGGCTTTAGAAATTATGTTACCGAGTGCTGTCAAAGCTAAATATCAAAAAGTATATTGTGTTGCTGATCCAGAAGGGATTCCTGCACAATATTTAAATCATTTTAATAAAGAAGGTATTTTAACATTTGAACAAGCGCAACAACTTCAAATTGTTTCTATTTTAGAAGACTTTGTAGAAAATGAGGCAATTATAAAAGACACAATTGTAGGTCAACAACTTACAAGAAAATATGTAACTTGTGTAAGAATCGTCCCTACAGATCGATTAGATGAGAGTTTGATGTCATTGAGTAAAAAAGAAAAACAACTTGATATCATGAACTATTTAATTGAACATAGACGAGAAGATGTCATGCTCAGAACATTAAAAGAAGAAGGTTTCTCAGAATCGAGTATCAATACGCTTGTTAAAAATCAAATATTAGAAAAATACGATGGCATTATGAATAGAGATCCGTATGAGCATCGTATTTTTGAAAAAGAACATAATAAAGCATTAACTGAAGCGCAACATGAAGCTTTTACACAGATTGATGAAGCGGTTCGTAATAATGAATCGAAGACGTTTCTTTTACATGGTGTGACGGGTTCAGGGAAAACAGAAGTATACTTACAAACTATTGAGAATGTACTTAAAAAAGGTGAACAGGCGATTATGCTTGTACCTGAAATTGCATTAACACCTCAAATGGTTAACCGATTTAAAGCGCGCTTTGGTGATGAAGTTGCTGTATTACATTCCGGTTTATCTAAAGGTGAAAAGTACGATGAATGGCAAAAAATAAGAGATGGTAAAGCGAGTGTTTCAGTCGGTGCAAGATCAAGTGTCTTTGCACCATTTGAAAAATTAGGTCTTATTATCATTGACGAAGAGCATGAAGCAACGTATAAGCAAGAAGATTATCCGAGATATCATGCAAGAGAAATCGCGATATGGAGAAGTGAATATCACAAATGCCCAGTCGTATTAGGATCAGCTACACCAAGTCTAGAAACTTTTGCACGTGCAGAGAAAAATGTTTATCAATATTTAGGATTACCAGATCGTGTAAATCAACAGAAAATGCCTGAAATTGAACTCATTGATATGAGGGAAGAACTTCAAGAAGGTAATCGTTCGATGTTCTCTAATGACCTGACTAAAGCTATTCAAGATCGCATTGATAAAGGGGAACAAATTGTATTGTTCTTAAATAGAAGAGGACATTCATCATTTGTATTATGTAGAGATTGCGGACACGTACCACAATGTCCAAATTGTGATATCTCGCTTACATATCACAAGACACATGATGATTTAAAATGTCATTATTGTGGATACAGTGAACCTATGCCTCAAAGATGTCCAAGTTGTGAAAGTGAACATATACGACAAATGGGTGTTGGCACGCAGAAAGTCGAAGAAATTATATATGACACATTCGAACGCGCTAAAGTTATTAGAATGGATGTCGATACCACTTCGAAAAAAGGAGCTCACGAAAAATTATTAACAGCTTTCGGGAATCAAGAAGCAAATATTCTGTTAGGGACACAGATGATTGCTAAAGGACTGGACTTTGAAAATATTACATTAGTAGGCGTACTTAATGCAGATACGATGTTAAACTTGCCAGATTTCAGATCGAGTGAAAAGACATTCCAATTACTGACTCAAGTTGCAGGTAGAGCAGGGCGACATGAGAAACAAGGCGAAGTCATGATTCAAACATATAATCCAGATCATTACGCTATCTTAGATGTCACAAGCAATGATTATATGTCCTTTTACCAAAAAGAAATGAAATTTAGACAGATTGGTAAGTACCCACCATATTATTATCTTGTGAATTTGACTATTAGTCATACAGATATTAAAAAAGTATTAAAAGCATCCAAGCATATACATGGTATATTGTTGCAACACGTTACAACACAATCCTTTGTATTAGGACCATCACCAAGCCCGTTGTCACGTATTAATAATAGACATCGATTCCAAATATTAATTAAATTTAAGAACGAACCAGATTTATTAACAGCCTTACAATATTTAGATGATTATTATCACGAGCAATACTTAAAAGATAAACTATCACTAGAAATAGACATTAACCCGCAAATGATGATGTAAATAGAAAGAAACCCGTGAAATGTGAAGATTTCACGGGTTTTTTGTATGTGTATAGATGAAAATGTAGGTTTTTACGTAAGTACAGGTGCCATTAAAAGCAGTTCTGTCCAAAGGTGCAAATACTGATACTGTTATTAGCAGTTCTGTCCAAAGGTGCAAATACTGACCCCGTTAAAAGCAGTTCTTGTTAAAAGTGCAAATAACGAACACTACATTAGTTTATTTAGGGAAGAATTTTCTATTTCTTTTCTTAGCTGATTTAAAATACTTGTTACAAACACGACCAATCGTATATTCTTTCACCGGATAACACCACTGGATGGCTTCATCAAATGTGAAGCCGTCTCTTTTTAAATAATAGAGTTCTTTCAAATTGTACAGAATGATTTTTTCGGATTTGATCTTACAATGACAGTACGTGCAGTTATAGTAGATTTTACTTTCTACTATATTGATTGTGTGCATTTTTCTGCAGCTCGGGCATTTTATACCTGCTAAGCTGATGTCGAAGTATGGTGTGATTTCTTTTTGATAATAAGTGGAATGAATTTTCTTGTGTTGCAATAAAAAGTTTAATAATACGGGGTTAAACTTTGATGATTGGGATAGTAAAATATCTTTGATTTGATTCAATTGATTGAAGTAGATGATATTTTGATCATGTGGCCAGTTTCCAACGGGTATAAAATGAGGATTCGTAAAAATGATATAAGGCTGAATATTTATATGTATACCATTTTGATACAGTAATTTTTCTAATTCAGATTTCATAAATTGAGTTTGTTTAATGGGGGATTTCGTAGTGATTCCGTAACTATTTTTTAAGAAATCTTGTTCGAAGTGCCACTCGTCTCTATAATGTTTAATTTCAAATAAGAAAAGTGTATTATCTGTTGCGACTAAATAATCAATTTGGACATGATGTTGATTACCGAATTCGAAGTCGTAAATATAGCAGATGTTTGGTATCGTGTTTAAAAATAATTTGAAATAGCGTTCTCCTTCTTTACCATTGTAATAAGTTAGAAGATTATTTCTCTCATCTTTCGATAAAATCTTCCGTGATTCAAGTGCGAGTAAATATTGATAGTAATCGGATGTGTTCATAAAGGACTCCTTTCTGTTATTTATTGGTAATTCAATTTTACTTCGATTACTTAAAAATTTCTATCAAATCAATATAAGCGACTGTAGATGAATTTTCTCTGTCGCTTTTTATATTGATTTACGTTATAATTATACGATGAGTTTTTAAAAAGGAGCGATAGATATGGCTGTAAAACCACTTGTTACGGTACCAAATCCAATATTAAATAGAGAAGTTAAAGATGTTGTGACTTTTGATGAGTCTTTAAAAACATTAATTGCTGATTTAGAGGATACAATGTTTGAAAATGATGGGGTGGGTATAGCTGCACCTCAAATTGGCGTTGATCTTAAAGTTGCGATTGTTGATATGGAGCAAGAAGGTATTTTGCAGCTGATCAATCCAACTATTGTTTCTCAATCTGAAGAAACTGAAGCTGATGTAGAAGGTTGTCTCAGCGTACCTGGCGTCTTTGGAGAAGTGAACAGAAGTAAAATGATTGTTGTGAAAAGTAATGATTTAAATGGTAATGAAGTTGAACTAACTGCGTATGATGATATTGCACGTATTATTTTACATGAAGTAGATCATTTATATGGTGAGTTATTCACGGATAAGATGACAAGAGAAATTAGCGAAGAAGAACTAGAGGAGATGTATAAGGATGAGTAAAATTGTATTTATGGGTACACCAGATTTTTCTACAGGCATTCTTGAAATGCTAATCGAAGAACATGAAGTGATTGCAGTTGTTACTCAACCTGATCGTCCAGTAGGTAGAAAAAAAGTACTGACACCACCTCCTGTTAAAAAAGTAGCAGTCGAACACAATATTCCAGTATATCAACCTGAAAAATTAAATCATTCTCCAGAATTAGAAGAGATTATTAATTTACAACCTGATTTAATCGTAACTGCAGCATTTGGACAGCTATTACCAAAATCACTATTAGATGCGCCAAAATATAAAGCAGTCAATGTACATGCTTCATTGCTACCTAAATATCGCGGTGGTGCTCCGATTCATTATGCAGTTATGAATGGTGAGAAGAAGACAGGCGTAACAATTATGTATATGGCAGAAAAATTAGATGCAGGTAATATTATTAGCCAAGATGAAATCGACATTAAAGAGAACGACACAGTAGGAGATGTTCATGATCAACTAGCAGTACTCGGTACAGCATTATTGAAACGAACTTTACCTACTATTTTTAATGGAACAAATGATAGCATTCCTCAAGATGAATCTCTTGTAAGTTTTGCTTCAAATATTTCAAGAGAAGATGAAAGAATTGACTGGACACAAGATGCTGAATCAATTCATAACCATATTAGAGGGTTATCACCTTGGCCAGTTGCTTATACAACGATGAATGATAAAAATATGAAATTGTGGCGCAGTGAAATTGTAAGAAATGTTAAAGGTAATCCAGGAGAAATTGTTGAAACAACTAAATCAGCTATTATTGTAGCAACAGGTAGTGAAGATGGTGTTGTTTTAACTGAAATACAATTAGCAGGTAAAAAACGTGTGCAAGCACGAGATTATTTAAGCGGATTACAATCAAAAATTGATGGGACTAAATTAATATGATGAAAAACAATGTAAGAAACGTTGCATTAACGATTCTAGATGATGTACTAACAGGTGAAGCATATAGTAATCTACAACTTAATGAAGCGATAAAAAACGAAGCCGTATCTAAAAAAGATGTCGGATTATTAACAGAACTTGTATATGGTACTTTACAAAGAAAAATCACTTTAGAATATTTAATTGAACCTTTTATTAAGACGAAGTTAAAAGGTTGGATGAAACGTCTATTAATCATGAGTGCATATCAATATGTATAT
The DNA here is from genome assembly GCF_022386965.1 of Mammaliicoccus sp. B-M6. Classification (NCBI taxonomy): domain Bacteria; kingdom Bacillati; phylum Bacillota; class Bacilli; order Caryophanales; family Staphylococcaceae; genus Mammaliicoccus; species Mammaliicoccus sp. B-M6. The sequence goes on along the minus strand of NZ_JAJNHJ010000013.1, from coordinate 19,669 downwards.
TTAGATAAAGTTCCAAATCATGCGATTATCAATGAAGCTGTCAATATTGCTAAAGTACGCGGTGATTTACACAATAGTAAAGCAATCAATGCGATTCTTAGAAATTTCATGTCTACACCATTAAGAACATTAGATGAAATCAAACATGATGATAAGAAACTTTCAATAGAGGGTAGTGTACCTTTATGGTTAACGAAACATTGGATTACACATTTTGGATATGAAAAGACAAGAGAAATGTGTTTACTAAGTTTAACACCGCCAGATACAACAGTAAGAGTAAATACAACACGTATATCTGTTGAAGATGCAGTTGAAAGATTACAAAGTAATGGTTATACTGTCGAAATAGATAAAGACATAGAAAGATGTTTACATGTTAAAGGTGAAGCCATTGTAAATGATAGATTATTTAAAGATGGTTTATTATCTGTACAAGATAAGAGTTCAATGTTTGTAGCAGAAATTTTGAATCCAAAACCGAATAGTACAGTATTAGATACATGTAGTGCACCAGGTGGTAAGACTTGTCATATCGCTGAAATCATGAATCAAACAGGTCATGTTGATGCGTTTGACATTCACCCACATAAAATAGATTTAATTGATTTTAATATCAAAAAATTAAGACTTAAAAATGTAACAGCAGCTGTACACGATGCAACTCAGCCTTTTGATCAAACATATGATTACATCCTTGTAGATGCACCGTGTAGTGGATTTGGTGTCATGAGAAGAAAGCCTGAAATTAAATATGACAAGACGTCAAAAGATGTTGAATCATTATGGCACTTACAATTAGAGATCCTTGAAAATGCGAGTAAATCTCTCGCACCGAATGGAGAATTAGTGTACTCAACTTGTACAATCGAACAAATGGAAAATGAAAATGTTGTTTATTCATTCTTAAAAGCAAATCCAGAGTTTGAATTCGCACCATTTATAGATCCAAGAACAAATCAAGAAACTAAAACATTACAGCTACTACCTCAAGATTATAATTCAGATGGTTTCTTTATTACTAAAATTAAGAGAAAGGAAAGTTAATATGCCAGCGATACAGAAAAAACGCAATAAATTTATGCCAAACTTCGAAAGACCTTCAATATATTCATTACAATTAGGAGAATTAGAAGATTGGTTGATCGATCAATCAGAACCAAAGTTTAGAGCTAAACAAATTTTTGATTGGTTATATGTTAAAAGAGTAGACGCTTTTAGCGAAATGACAAATCTTTCAAAAGAATTGAGAGAAAAACTAGTTCAATCATTTGAAATTACAACGTTAGAAGTAGCTGTTAAACAAGAAAGTAAAGATGGAACTATCAAGTTTCTTTTTGAATTACAAGATGGATACACGATTGAAACAGTATTAATGAGACATGAATATGGGAATTCAGTTTGTGTGACAACTCAAGTAGGTTGTCGTATAGGTTGTACGTTCTGTGCCTCATCAATTGGTGGATTGAAACGTAACCTTGAAGCGGGTGAAATTGTTGCGCAAGTATTAACAGTTCAAAAAGCTTTAGATGCTACGGATGAGCGTGTTAGCCAAGTTGTTATTATGGGTATTGGTGAACCATTTGAGAACTATGATGAAATGATGGGATTCTTAAAAATCATTAATCATAATAAAGGTTTAAACATCGGTGCACGTCATATTACAGTTTCTACATCAGGAATTGTTCCTAAAATTTATGATTTTGCTGATGAATCACTACAAATAAACTTCGCATTGAGTTTACATGCAGCTGATAATGAAACACGTTCTAGATTGATGCCTATTAACAGAGCTTATGATTTAGATAAATTAATGGAAGCTATTGAATACTATGTCAACAAAACGAATAGAAGAATCACATTTGAATATGGTTTATTCGGAGGCGTGAATGACCAAGTTCATCATGCAAAAGCATTGGCAAAATTAATTAAACATTTAAACTGTCACGTGAACTTAATTCCAGTTAACCACGTACCAGAACGTGATTATGTAAAAACATCAAAAGAAGATATCTTTAAATTCGAAAAAGAATTAAAAAGAAACGGGATAAATGCTACAATAAGACGTAATCAAGGTGCAGATATTGATGCTGCATGTGGACAACTAAGAGCAAAAGAGCGAAAAGAAGAAACGAGGTAACAAATCATGGAAGCACGGTTTTTTACAGATGTCGGTCAATTTCGAGAACAAAATGAAGATGCAGGTGGTATCTATACAAATCAAACAGGTCAAGTGTTATTAGTGATTTGTGATGGTATGGGTGGACATGCTGCTGGTGAAGTTGCAAGTCAATTTGTGAATGATTCACTTAAAGCTAGATTCGAAGATGAAAATTATATTGAATATGATCATGCTGAAGATTGGTTGCAATCTAACTTAGCTGATATAAACAGACAATTATATAACGAGTCTATGAACAATGAGATGTATAGAGGCATGGGTACAACTTGTGTTTGTGCTCTAGTCTATGAAAAAGACATCGTTGTAGCTAATATAGGTGATTCACGTGCTTATTTGATGAACAGTCGTGAAATGATGCAATTAACAAATGATCATACATTTGTTAATCATCTTGTTACGATTGGGGAAATTACGAAAGAAGAAGCTTTCACGCATCCTCAAAGAAACATTATTACAAAAGTTATGGGAACAGATAAACGTGTTAACCCAGATATTTTTTACTACAATACAAAATTTTATGATTATTTGCTTTTAAATTCAGATGGTTTGACAGATTACTTACATGAAGATGACGTTCAACAAATTGTGATGTCTCATAAAGGTACGGTTGAGGATATTGGTGAAACGCTTATCGAAGAAACAATAGAAGTCGAAGGTAAAGATAATATCTCGTTAATATTATATCCATTTGAAGGTGGAAAAATATGATAGGTCGCATAATCGCCGGTCGCTATGAATTTGTGAAGTATCTTGGTGGCGGTGGTATGAGTAACGTCTATTTAGCGAAAGATAAGATCTTGAACCGTGATGTAGCAGTGAAAGTAATCAACATACCGCCTTATGAAAAAGAAAAAGCCGTTGAACGTTTCGAACGAGAAGTTCAAAATACGACGATTTTAAGTCATAGTAACGTTGTGAATGTACTGGATGTAGAAGAAGATGATAATTGTTATTACCTTGTTATGGAATATATAGAAGGACCAACATTAAAGGAATATCTATGTAAAGAAGGTAAGTTATCTGCAGATGAAGCGGTTGAAATGACGCTTCAAATCTTAAAAGGTATCGCACATGCACACCATCATCGAATTATTCATCGAGATATTAAACCGCAGAACATTCTCATGACTAAAAATGGGACGTTAAAAATATTAGACTTTGGTATCGCAAGGGCATTAAGTGAAACAGCTCTAACTGAAACGAATCATGTTATGGGTTCTGTTCAATATTTATCGCCTGAACAAGCTAAAGGTCAATCAACAGATGAATCATCAGATATTTATTCTATTGGTATTGTATTGTATGAATTATTAACAGGACACCCACCATTTAATGGGGAAACGCCTGTAAGTGTAGCCATTAAACATATTCAAGAAGAGTTGCCTTCTATTAGAAAAGAACGACCATCTATACCTCAAAGTATAGAAAATGTCATTATGAAAGCAACGCGTAAAGAAAAGTCACTCAGGTACCGTGATACAAATGAAATGTATAATGACCTTTTAACAGCATTGGATGATGAACGTAAAGATGAATTACCTAGGTATGATTCTGATTCAGATACTAAAACAATGCCCGTTATAAAAGCAGATGAAGAAGAAAGTGATACAAAGACTGTTCCAAATGCAACGACGCAACAAAATGCTAATGTACAACAACAAAATACGGAAACAAATAAGCCTAAACGTAAGCGAAATAAATGGTTAATCGTTTTTGTACCTATTTTACTATTATGTATGTTAGTAGGTGCAATCGGTTTTGCCTTAACAGCACCTAAATATGTAGATGTGCCTAACTTATTAGGAAAATCACGTGGTGAAGCCTTAGCTTTAATAGATGAAAAAGGTTTAAGTAAAGGCAAAATAACAGAAGCCTATAGTAATAGCTTTAAAGAAGGCGAAGTTATGAAAGTAACACCTAAAGTAGGTAGTAAAGTCAAAGAGATGACTAAAGTTGATTTAGTGATATCTCAAGGTGTTAAGACGTTTACCGTAGAAGATTATGTTGGAAAATCAGCAGACAAAACGAAAAAGCAATTAGAAAAACAAGGCTTTGAATCTGTCCGTATAAAAGAACAATACGATAAAGCGGTGAATGGCACAGTAATTAATCAAAATATTGAACCAGGTTCTAAAGTCGTACCTAAAGATACGATGATTATTTTGACAAAATCAATCGGCGTGAAGCAAGAATACGTTAAAGATTATACGGGTGAAGAAATCAGTAAAGCAACTTCTGAACTTGAAGCGCTAGGATTTAAAGTAGAACAATCTGAAGTTGAAAGTGATGAACCAGCAGATACAATTGTCAAACAATCATTTAAAGATGGACAATTGCCAGTCGAATCAACGATTTACTTTGATGTATCTAAAGGTGAAGATAAAGACTCTGACTCAGATAAATCAGATGACAAAGATAAAAATGATGACAACAATGATAATGCAAGAGATAAAACATATACACAATCTGTTTATATACCATTTACAGGATCTGATAGTAAAAAAGGTCAAAAAGTAGAAATCTTTGTTAAAGATAAATCAAATGATATTAAAAAAGTTGCAGATTCCTTTACGATTAAAAAAGATACAACAAGAAGCATTAATTTCACGATTCCAAAAGGCGAATCAGCTGAATATCGCGTTGAAGTAGATGGTAAAGAAATTGAAAGTAACACAATTCATTACGATGATTTCTAAATATATGAAAAGTATATAGCTATATGAGAGACTGAAACATTAAACAGTGTTTCAGTCTCTATTTTTATACACTATTGATTTAATGCTTAGTTCTTAGTAAAATTTAGAAAATGAGTCTGGGGTGAAAAATATGCTTCCTTATGTGTCTTTATATGAATATGTATATCGTCAAACAGAACATGCTATTGTAGATGCTGATCAAAAGAACGCTATTTATGAAGAGTATAAAAATATTGTGACCTCATCTCATCTGACTGATCAAGTCTTTATAGAAGTTATGAATAATTTCTTCTATGATATAGGCTTGTTAAATACGTCTATTAAGGCATTGAAAGTTCCTGACAAGCAAGTGGGGATTAAGGTGAGGGCTACTAAGGATGCTTTAGTTGTTATGGAAGTGCTGGATGATATACGCTTTGTTGTTGGTGATGAAATTACACAGTTATCAGGGGATTCTATTGAATATTGTAGAATGAGATATCATCGTTTATTAAAAGATGAACCATACCATAGAGAAGAATGGGGACATATTTTAACTTTCCAAAATGAAGTAGAAGTAAAAAGAGCGAATCAAACTTATCGCTTTGAATTGAGACATTATCCGGTGAGTACTGAACATACGATTGATATGACAGTTAAGGATGATGTGCCAATATTAGAATTTAACGGAGATATAAGTTTTGAACAAGCTGTTGAAGCGTTATATAAATTATCCAAAATTCAAGAATCATCTAAAAAAGTCGTGTTTGATTTTAGGAATGCACAATTTAAAAATTTAAGTATCGCAGAGTTTCTTATACCTTATTTTTATGAGATTGGTAATCAAGAAACGATATTAACGAGAGACACACACGTAAAGGTTGAGCGAGAGCGTCATAAGACGTTATTTAAGCAAAAATTAGAACGTTTGTATAAAGCGTGCAGTGAAATGAATGAACAAGCTTTTTATCAAAATATTTTGGATCAACCTGTTGGTGATTGGAAACTCTTTGATGATGATAAAATTGATTTTATCGGATTAAGTCGATTTGAAGAAATTGTGGTCTTAATTGATAAGGATACATCTTATGCAGCTGAATGGCTCGTTTATAAAATAGCAAAATCGGGAATAGTCAATCTTGTCGGAAGACCAACAAGTGGGAATTTATCATTTTTTAATATTGTTGAAGAAATTATTGATCAACGATTTATACTTAGTTTTCCAGTTGATAATCTAAGTCAATCGATTCAAGATGATGTCGTTTATCCAGATACGCTAATTGAGTGGTCAAAAAGGCATGCATTAGTTGACAAAGATATAAAATTTTCAATTGATAATAGTAGTTGATTGATTATTTTCGCAGAAAATGAAATAATATGTAAGTATATGAAATTTACAAAAATTCTAGGGGGCATTAACTTTATGGGTAAGCAAATACCAAAAGATAGAGGTCTAGACAGTACATTAAAAGTCTTAAAAGAAGGCTATAAATATGTACCAAATAGACTTGAGAAATTTGATACAAATATTTTTGAATTAAGAGCATTAGGTGGAAGAAGAACAGTTGTATTTAGCGGTAAAGAAGCTGCAGAGATTTTTTATAACAATGAATTAATTGAAAGACAAGGTACGTTACCTAAACGTGTTGTTAATACTTTATTCGGTAAAGGCGCTATACATACTACTGGTGGTAAAAAACACATAGACCGTAAAGCTCTATTTATGTCATTAATGACTGAAGAAAACTTAGAATATTTGAGAGAACTTACACGTAGTACTTGGTTTATGAATACTGAACGTATGGAAAGAATGGACGAAGTTAACGTTTATAAAGAATCTATCATTCTATTAACTAAAGTTGGATTTAGATGGGCAGGCATTATCGCTTCTCCTGAAGAAATCGAAAGCTGTGCTAAAGATATGGATACTATGATCGATTCATTCAAAAATATCGGTACTGCATTCAAAGGTTATAGAGAAGCTAAAAAAGCAAGAGATAGAGTAGAAACATTCCTAGAAAATCAAATTATTGCAGTACGTGAAGGTAAATTAACACCTCCACAAGGTACAGCATTACATGAATTTAGTCATTGGGAAGATTTTGAAGGTAATTTAATGGATTCTAGATTGTGTGCGATCGATTTAATGAACGTTGTGCGTCCTCTAGTCGCAATTAACCGTTTTGTTAGTTTCGGTGTGAAAGCATTACATGATTATCCAGGAGAAGCAGAAAAAGTTTTCAATAATGAAAATGACTATGCTTATAAATTTGTACAAGAAGTTAGAAGATTCTATCCTTTCGTACCATTTTTACCTGGTAAAGCAGCAGTAGATATCGAATTTGATGGCTATACTATTGAGAAAGATACGTTCTTAGTATTAGATATTTACGGAACATTGCATAGAGAAGGCTTATGGGAGAATCCAGAAAGATTCTATCCAAACCGCTTCAGCGATTGGGACGGAAGCCCATTTGATTTAATACCTCAAGGTGGCGGCGATTATTATACAAACCACCGTTGTGCGGGTGAATGGATGACAATTATCATCATGGAAGAATCAATGAAATACTTCGCTAGAAACATTTCATATGATATGAAAAAAGACCAAGACCTATCTGTTAATTTAAATAAATTACCAGGTCGTGTCGTAAGTGGTACAATCATTGAAAATGTTAATGCATTAGTAAACCGTAACGTAGAATCAGTTTAATCATGAATTGATTCATTATAATAATATTATTCAGGCTGAAATTTCATTCGAAATTTCAGCCTGAATTCATGTATATATGAAAATTTTCAAAGATATTTGGTATCATAGGTAAAGAGGTGATGACATGGTAACTTGTTTAGTTGTAGATGATGATAAATTTATCTTAAATGATTTGAAGCGAGAAATTGAACGTGAACATATAAATGTTATAACAAGTCTCAGTGGTGAGGAAGCTTTAGAAGTTGTAGAGCATAAATATATTGATATCGCTGTTGTAGATATTATGATGCCAGGTATGGACGGTTTTGAATTGTGCCAAATACTTAAAGATAGTTTTGATATTCCAGTTATCATGTTAACTGCAAGAGATGAGTTGAGTGATAAAGAAAATGCATTTCTTGCTGGAACAGATGATTACGTAACGAAACCATTTGAAATTAAAGAGTTAATATTTAGAATAAAGGCTGTACTACGCAGATTTAAAATTAATTCATCCAATGAACTTCAAATAGGTAATACACATATTAATAGTGTTGATATGGAAATAACGATTAATCAGAAAACAATGCTTTTACCAAAGAAAGAATTTGCATTACTAGATTATTTAATGCGTAACAAAGACAAAGTATTACAACGAGACAAAATCATTGAAGTTGTATGGGGCATTGATTTCGAAGGAGACGAGCGAACGCTTGATGTACATATTAAACGTATTAGAAAGCGATTAGAAAAGTTAGAGAGCGATGTCTTGATTAAAACTGTGAGAGGCGTTGGTTACAAGGCGGTGCTAGCTCATGAGGTTTAAGTCTTTAGCGCAACGTATAACGATCTATACAATAGTTGTAATGCTCGTAAGTGCTATTTTAGGATTCATTCTTACAAATATTTATTATCATATAGATTTAAAAGAAAAAAATGACCACAAAGTGTTTAATACTTTAAAAGACGTACAAGATTATATTGATCATGATAATGAAATGTCGTTGGATAATTATTTAAATCATTTAAGCGAACTTCATTATCAAGCTGTATTATATAACGGTAAGTTGAAACCGACTTACTATGGTGATAACTTTAGAAAATATAATTTAGATAATCAAGCAGTTGAAGATGTATTAGACGGAAAAACGTATCATGGTATTAAAAATAGACCGTTTAATATTTTTATTACAGGATTCTTTGATAATGAAACGAGAAACACTGTCGGTATCAAAATTCAACACCAAGGTGCTGAATATGCGTTATTCTTAAGACCTAGTGTCGGTTCCATGTTAGGCGAATTTAGAATATTTTTAGCGATATTACTTGTGTTACTTGTCGTCATTTCATTAATACTCGTGCTATTTTCAAGTTATTCATTGGCAAACCCAATTAGACGACTTATGAAGACAACAGAATCATTACGTAAAGGTGATTTTGATGTGGATATCAAAGTAACACGTGACGATGAAATAGGTATATTACAACATCGATTTATTAAGATGAGAGATGAACTTAAACAACTAGAAATGATGAGACAATCCTTTGTTCAAAATGTGTCTCATGAAATTAAATCTCCACTTCAATCTATTTTAAGTTTATTAAGAGAACTTGAACATGAACAAGATGAAAATAACAGAATACAAATTATAGAAGATATATATGCTAGAGCATACCGTTTGAGTAATTTAACGAAACAATTATTGTTGTTATCGGAATTAGATAATAGTGAACATTTGTCCTTTAATGAAACAGTACATGTTCAAAAAGTCATTAAAGAAGTCGTTCAAAATCTGAATTTCTTATTAGAAGACAATGAAATCTCAGTTCTATTTGATATGGATGATTTAACAATTAAAGGTAATCATAAGTTACTTTATCAAGCACTCTATAATATATTAAATAATGCTATTAAATACTCACCTAAACATAGTATGATACAAATTGATCTTAAAGAAGAAAATGAATTTGTAAAAGTTTCTATTATTGATGAAGGTTATGGCATGACTGAGAAACAATTGAAACATATTAAAGATCGATTTTATAAAGGTGATCAATCACATAATATTCATGTTGATAGTAACGGTCTTGGTTTATCAATAGTTGATTCAATTATTAAACATCATGATGCTCAAATCTTCTTCGAAAGTGAAGTCGATAAAGGAACAGAAGTAACGATTTTGTTTAAGCAATATAAATAATTGATTATTTAAGCAGTATGATTTGGTATAATTAAAATAAAATGAGGTAGGTGTTATATTGAAAACGGGTCGTATTATTAAATCAATAAGTGGAGATTATTCAGTACAAGCTGATGATGGTATATATATTACGAGAGCTCGAGGGTTATTCAGAAAGAAGAAGACATCTCCTGTTGTCGGAGATATTGTTGATTTTCAAGTTGAAAATGAAACGGGTGGGTATATTCAACATATTCATGAACGTGAGAATATATTATTAAGACCACCAGTCTCAAATATTCATAAAGTTATTGTCGTGATGAGCGCATCAGAACCAGTGTTTAGTCAACAATTATTAGATAGATTTCTCGTAGTCGTTCATTCATACAATATTACACCGATAATATGTGTAACTAAAAAAGATCTCGCTACTGATGATGAAATTCAACAAATTCAAGATAAATTAGCTCAATATCAATCAATTGGATATGAAACTTTATTTATTGGTGAAGAAGATGATGTATCAAATGCGATTAAACCTTTAATTGACGGTATTATCGTGTTAAGTGGCCAATCTGGTGTTGGTAAATCCACGATTATGAATAGATTGTTCGAGGATTTGAATTTAGAAACGAACAAAATCTCAAAAGCGCTTAATCGTGGTAAACATACGACAAGACACGTTGAGTTGTATGAGCTAGATGGTGGTTATTTAGCGGATACACCTGGATTTAGCGCATTAGACTTTTCACATATTGAAAAGGAAGAACTTGCAGATTTATTCCCAGAATTTGAAGCCATTAAATCACAGTGTAAATTTAGAAATTGTACGCACATTAATGAACCTAAATGTGCGGTAAAAGAACGCATACAAGACAATCATTTTTATCAGTTAAGATATAAGCACTATTTGACATTATTCGAAGAAATTCAAAATAGAAAGGTAAGATATTAATGGTAAAAATAGCACCTTCACTTTTAGCTTGTGATTTTGCAGAATTAAAACAAGAAGTAACACGCGTTAAGGAATCTGGCGCAGACATTTTACATTTTGATGTAATGGATGGTCAGTTTGTACCGAATATATCAATTGGTTTACCTATTTTAGAATCATTAAGAAAAGTAACTGATATGACGATTGATACACATTTAATGATCGAGAACCCAGAACAAATGATTGACGCGTTTTGTGAAGCGGGTAGTGACATGGTATCTGTTCACTTCGAGGCGACACCACACATTCATAGAGCGATACAACAAATCAAAGCGCATAATAAATTAGCAGGTGTTGTGATCAATCCTGGAACGCCTGTAGAATCCTTATCGCAAATTTTAGGTGATGTGGACTTTGTTCTAATTATGACTGTGAATCCTGGATTTGGTGGTCAAAGCTTTATAGAATCTACGTTAAGTAAAATTACTTGGTTAGACGAATATAGAAATGAACATGACTTAAACTTTGAAATTGAAGTTGATGGTGGTGTTAATGAAGAAACAGGTGCGTTATGTAAAGCACAAGGAGCAGACATATTAGTTGCAGGATCTTATTACTTCAAACATGAAGACTACAAAGTACCTGTACACAAATTAAAGGGTGATTAATCGTGAAAGTAAATCTATTATGTAGTATGCGTCATATCAATGAACATATTCTTCAAGATGAAAAGCACATTGATTGGATAGGTGTAGATAGAGGTACAATTGAATTAATTAAACATGATATTAAGCCTGTTGCTGCTATAGGAGATTTTGATTCTGTATCAGATGAAGAGTATCAACAAATTATTAATCATATCGATATTGATCCGGTTAATAAAGAAAAGGATGATACCGATCTTGCATTAGCGGTTAACTTAGCAGTTGAACTCGGATACGAAGAAATTAGAATATATGGTGCGACAGGTGGCCGATTAGATCATTTTATGGGTGCTGTTCAAATATTAACGAAACCAGAATTTCTGGAAGATAATATTCAAATCACGCTCGTAGATGAACAAAATGAAATTACAGTATTAAAAGCAGGAAATCATCGAATTTCACAAGTAGAAGGTATGAAATATGTGTCGTTTATTCCGTTAAGTACGAATATACGAATAAAATTAGAAGAATTTAAATATGATTTGCCATTTACAACTTTGGCACAAGGCTCAACGTTAACAATTAGTAATGAGTTTAAAGCGGGTCATGAACATCCATTAGTGACAGTTGAACTTGGCAATATATTGATGGTACAAAGTAAAGATAAATAAAAAAAGAGAACCTTCCACACAAAGGTTCTCTTTTTTATATGTGACTTATATTCATTAAACGCGTGTAACTTTACCTGATTTAAGCGCACGAGCTGAAACCCATACACGTTTAGGTTTACCGTCAACTAAGATTCTAACTTTTTGTAAATTAGCGTTCCAACGACGTTTGTTAGCATTTAATGCGTGAGAACGGTGGTTACCAGTTCTAGCTTTACGACCTGTTACGAAACATTCTTTAGCCATAAATATCCTCCTTTAATGAAATATAAATACACATTTATTTACGTTTACACACTTTAATAATATAACACGCACTTTTAATTTATTCAACGGCTTTTTTGCAATTTAGCGAAAAAATAATAACAAATTTCGCAAAAAGTATTTTAAAGTTCAATTTATTTGTTATAATAATATATTGTGAAAACGTTGTATAAAAAACGTGATTAAAATGATGAATTCTTGCGATGTGAATGTGATATTAAGTATAATTAAACAGAACATATAAAAGTAGTTTATAAAACGAAAAAATTTAAATGTGTAGGAGGGACGTAATCATGACTTTAGAAATTACAAATGAGTATGGAAGTATCGATATTTCAAATGACGTTATTGCAACGCTTGCTGGCGGAGCTGCCGTGGAATGTTATGGTATCGTTGGTATGGCAAGTAAACATCAAGTTAGAGATGGCATTGCAGAAATTCTTGGGCGTGATAATTATGCCAAAGGTGTTATTGTATCTCAAAACGAAGGTGTTCTTGATGTAGATATGTATATAATTGTGAGTTATGGTACGAAAATCTCAGAAATAGCAAACAATGTCCAATCTGCTGTTAAATATACTTTAGAACAATCATTAAATTTAAAAGTCAACGCAGTCAACATATATATCCAAGGTGTTAGAGTTATTAATGATGATGAGGAAGCATAGGGAGGCAAATACAGTATGAATAAGATTGACGGCAAATTGTTTGCTGATATGATCGTACAAGGATCAGATAGTTTATCAAACAATGCAGATTTTGTAGATTCTTTAAATGTGTTCCCTGTACCAGATGGAGATACAGGAACAAATATGAATTTATCAATGTCATCAGGTGCAGCAGAGGTTAAAGCTCATAGTAATGTACATATCGGTGAGGTTGGTAAAATATTTTCTAAAGGATTGTTAATGGGTGCAAGAGGTAACTCAGGTGTTATCTTATCTCAATTATTTAGAGGATTCTCAAAATCGATTGAGAATGAACAAGAAATTGATGCTCAACAATTCGCTAAAGCATTCCAAGCAGGTGTGAATACAGCATATAAAGCTGTAATGAAACCAGTTGAAGGAACGATTTTAACAGTTGCGAGAGTAGCTGGAGAAGCGGCTGTTAAAGCAGTTGAATCAACAGAAGATGTTATAACAGTTATGGAAGCAGTCATTAAAGAAGGTCAAACAGCATTAGAAAACACACCAAACCAACTACCTGTACTTAAAGAAGTGGGTGTTGTGGATAGTGGTGGACAAGGTTTAATGTTTGTTTATGAAGGCTTCTTAGCAACATTAAAAGGCGAAAAAATTCAACCAGCTAAAGAAAAAGTAGATACAGACGAATTTATTAATGATGACCATGATTTCGGTGGTGTCATGAATACTGAAGATATCGTCTACGGCTACTGTACTGAAATTATGGTTCGCTTTGGAAAAGATAAAAAAGCATTCGATGAAGAACAATTTAGAGAAGATATGAGTCAATTCGGTGATTCATTACTCGTAATCTCTGATGATGAAATCGTAAAAGTACATGTTCATTCTGAAACACCAGGTGAAGTATTATCTTACGGTAGCCAATACGGTGAACTCATTAAAATTAAAATCGAAAACATGCGTGAACAACATAGAGAAGTACTTCGTAAAAGCGCAGATAAAAAGATAAAACAAGAACAACAACAAGAGCAAGAAGAGATTGAAACAGCAGTTATTACAATTTCAATGGGTGAAGGAATCACAACATTATTTAAATCACTTGGTGCAACACATGTCATCAGCGGTGGCCAAACTATGAATCCTTCAACAGAAGATATTGTAAAAGTTGTAAAACAATCAGGCTGTAAAAATGCAATCATCTTACCAAATAATAAAAATATTATTATGGCAGCTGAGCAAGTTGAACATTTAGTTGATATACCTGTAGCTGTTGTAGCATCAAAAACAGTATCTCAAGGTCTTTCAGCAATGTTAAATCTTAACTTAGAGCAATCAATCGAAGAGAATAAAGCGCATATGGAAGATGCAATGCGTTTTGTAAAATCAGGTTCTGTAACTTATGCTGTTAGAGACACAAATATAGATGGTATTACAATTAAAAAAGGTGAGTTCATGGGTATCCATGAAAGCAGTATTAAAGTAAGTGATGCTGACCACCTAACAGCTAGTAAAAAGCTTATCGATGAAATGATTGATGAAGACAGTGAAATTTTAACAATTATTAAAGGTGAAGACGCTACTGATGAAGAAGTCGATCAATTAGTATCATATGTTGAAGAAAACTATGAAGAAGTTGAAGTAGAAGTACATCAAGGTGACCAACCAATTTACTCATTCTTATTCTCAGTAGAATAATCTCAAGATAAAAGACAACAATGTTAAACAAAAGCGTTGTTGTCTTTTGTGTTGTAAAACGCTTACAAAACGAGCGAAAGTTGTTATAATGGTATGGTGAAATTAAAAGAGAAACGAGTGATTATTGATGAAATATAGAAGTGTCTTTGACATTATTGGTCCAGTAATGGTTGGACCATCTTCATCACATACTGCTGGTGCAGTAAGAATTGGATTAATAGCTAGAGGTTTATTTGATGGTAAACCTGAACATATTGATATATATTTATATGGGTCTTTCATGGAAACTTATAAAGGACATGGGACTGATGTTGCATTAGTCGGCGGTATTCTAGGCTATGATACAGACGATGACCGAATCAAAACAAGTCTTCAAGATGCTGAGCAACAACAGATTGATGTCAACTTTATCGAAATGTATGAAGAACGATCACATCCGAATACAGCAATTATCAACATGAGAAATAAAGAAATGGAAATCTCAGTAGAAGGTATTTCAATTGGTGGTGGTAAAGTTGAAATCGTTGCGATAAACGGATTCCAAATTGCCATTAGTGGGAATTATCCTGCTTTACTTGTTTTTCATAAGGATACATTTGGCACAATCGGGAAAGTGACCAATGTCTTTGGTGATTATCGTATTAATGTTGGTAGTATGCAAGTGGCCCGTAAAGAGAAAGGTGAACTTGCATTAATGACGTGTGAATTAGATGATGATATTCCACAAGAAGTCTTAAATAAAATTAAAGAAATTGATGGTGTACAGACAGTCACATTAATGGGGGAATCATAAAAAGGAGGGTTATCATGTTTCAAAGTGTAAAAGAACTTATTGAAATTTGTGAAAGAGAAAATAAAAAAATTTATGAAGTCATGATTGAACAAGAAATGCGTGTGTCTAAACTCTCTAAAGAAGAAGTTTATCAAAATATGGAACGCAATTTAGATACAATGGAAAAAGCCATTGAACGTGGTATAAATGGTGTAACGTCAACAACAGGTTTAACTGGAATGGATGCTGTACTTTTACAAGATTATTTAGAAAGTGGACAATCACTTTCAGGTGATTTAATGATTGATGCAGTAAGTAAAGCTGTTGCGACGAACGAAGTAAATGCAGCAATGGGTAAAATATGTGCAACACCAACTGCCGGTTCTGCAGGGGTTGCGCCTGGTGTATTATTTGCACTGAAAAAAAGACTAAACCCTTCTAGAGAAGATATGTTACATTTCTTATTTACAACAGGTGCATTTGGATTTGTTGTTGCGAATAACGCATCTATATCAGGTGCGGCTGGTGGTTGCCAAGCTGAAGTTGGTTCAGCAGCTGCGATGAGTGCTGCTGCAACAGTAGAAATGGCTGGCGGTACACCTCAACAATCTGCAGAAGCATTTGCGATTAGCTTAAAAAATATGTTAGGACTTGTTTGTGATCCAGTTGCGGGATTAGTAGAAGTACCTTGTGTTAAGAGAAACGCTGCAGGTGCTTCAAATGCAATTATTTCAGCTGATATGGCTTTAGCAGGCGTGAAATCAAGAATTCCTACTGATGAAGTTATAGAAGCTATGTATAAGATTGGCCAAACAATGCCTTCAGCACTACGTGAAACAGGTCGTGGTGGTTTAGCAGGTACGCCAACAGGTGAAAGATTAAAACAAGAGATATTTGGAAATTAACCAAAACATTAATTTATAAGGCTGGGACATGATTCATTGTCCTAGTCTTTATTTGTTTGTATAAAGCTCATTTTGGTGAAATCGATTGGTTTATATCATGTATTTGTTCTATAATTAGAGTATTAATAAATATAGGTGATAAAAATGAATAAGCAACATCTGATATATACAGAGCGAACTTTGCAAGAACTTAAAGGTGTTGGACCAAAAAGTTTACAGTTATTAAATGAATTAAATATCTATACATTAGAAGATTTAGTGTTGTATTTACCAACACGTTATGAAGATGAATCTGTCATAAATTTAAACGAAGCAACAGATGGTGATGTTGTCACTGTTACTGGAGAAGTGTACTCTAGTCCGACTGTTGCATTTTTTGGTAGAAATAAATCTAAATTAACGTGTCACATGCTGATTGATCAAATTGCCGTTAAAGTCACATTCTTTAATCAACCTTATTTGAAAAAAAGACTCATTATGGGTGAAACAGTTACGATCAAAGGTAAATGGGATCAAAAGAAACAAATTATTGCTGGTCAAAAAGTAATGGCTGAAAAAGAAGACGGTGGAAATGCGTTAACACCTATTTATCGATTAAAAGAAGGTTTAAAACAAAAGCAGCTTAATAAATACATTGAACAAGCATTACAACTTGTTGAAATTGATGAATGGTTATCTCCAAATTTAATGGATAAGTACAAATTAATGCCATTAAAAGATGTCATTCCAATTTTACATAAACCACATCAATTTAATCACCTCAAATTAGCACGACGCACATTTTCATTTAATGAATTATTCTTATTTCAGTTAAAGATGAAATGGTTAAGCAAATTAGAAAAAGAATCTAATAAAATAGAAGGTTTAAATTATGATGTTAATGCGGTGAAATCTTTTATCGAAACATTACCTTTTGAATTAACAGATGCTCAGAAAAATAGTGTGAATGAAATTTTTAGAGATTTAAAAGCACCTATTAAAATGCATCGATTATTACAAGGTGATGTAGGTTCGGGTAAAACGGTTGTTGCAGCTATTGCGATTTATGCAATGTTTAATGCTGGTAAGCAAAGTGCACTTATGGTCCCAACAGCTATATTAGCTGAACAACATGCAATCAGTTTAGATGAGTTGTTTGGTGGGCAATTGAATGTCGCTTTATTAACGAGTTCAGTTAAAGGTAAAAAAAGAAAATTATTACTTGAACAGTTGGAATTAGGAGAAGTTGACGTCATTGTAGGTACGCATGCACTTATTCAAGATGATGTAGCGTTTAATGATATTAGATTAGTTATTATTGATGAACAGCATCGATTTGGTGTAAATCAACGTAAGAAGCTGCGTGAAAAAGGTGCAGATACAAATGTCTTATTTATGACAGCAACACCAATTCCGAGAACATTGTCTATCTCTGCGTTCGGGGAAATGGATGTAACCTCGATTAAACAAATGCCTAAAGGGAGAAAAGAAATTTTGACATCGTGGGCTAAACATGAAGAAATTAATCATGTACTGAATCAACTAAACAGTGAAATATCAAAAGGTCGACAAGCGTATGTCATTTGTCCATTAATAGAAGAAAGTGAAGCGTTGGATGTTCAAAATGTGGTTGCAATTTATGAGCAATTACAGTTGCGTTTCGGTGCGGAAAAAGTCGGTCTTGTACATGGTAAAATGCATGCAGATGAAAAAGATGAAATCATGAATAAATTTAGTAATAATGAAATCGCGATATTAGTTTCTACGACTGTTGTTGAAGTTGGTGTAAACGTCCCTAATGCAACATTTATGATTATCTATGATGCTGACCGATTTGGTTTATCTACGTTACACCAATTAAGAGGACGTGTCGGTAGAAGTCATCATCAAAGTTACTGTACGTTAGTAGCATCACCTAAAACTGAGAGTGGTGTAGAACGTATGCACATTATGACTGAATCTACTGACGGTTTTTATTTATCAGAACGAGATTTGGAAATGAGAGGACCAGGTGACTTCTTTGGCGTTAAACAAAGTGGTTTACCTGATTTCAGAGTTGCAAATATTGTAGAAGATTATAGAATGTTAGAAGTTGCAAGAGATGAAGCGAGTGAATTAGTGCAATCAGGTGAATTTTTCAAACCTGAATATGATAAATTGAGATTATTAGTACAAGAATCTATGTCAGAACAAAATTTTGATTGACATTGGAACACGTATTGTATAAATTTGAATTACCATATTTTGAGAGTAGGTTAGAAACATGAGATGGTTATATAAAATTATAGGTATCTTATTAATCATGACGGCAATATCTATTTTCTTCTGGAATGATATTAGAACGTATTTTACAGACCGTGTTAATGATAAAGTCATTGAGTCGTATGAAAATCATGATGACAGCGTTAAAATAAATCCAATAGAATCATGGATTACAAAAACAGAAACAGATAACTTAAAAGTAAATGAACACATGGTTGGTTATTTAAAAGTACCAGCAGCAGATATATCAGAGCCTATATTTAAAGGACCAGCAACAGAACAAAATTTGAAAAACGGATTGTCTTTAGTAGATGAGAACGAAAAATTAAGTGAGCAAAATGTCGCAATCGCAGGCCATCGTGTAGAAGGTGCGGGAATAAGATTTAACTATCTCGATCGCGCAAAAGTTGGCGATAAAGTAGAACTCATCACATTAAAAGGTAAAAAGACATATATAATTAAAAACATTAAAAATGTGAAGCCAAATCAAGTAGAAGTATTAGATGAACATAAAGGCAAACCGAATCAATTAACATTAATAACATGTGATAATTATAATCCAGATACATTATTGTACGAAGAGCGCATGATATTTACAGCAGTAGAAGAAAATGCAGCATAACTACGATAGATGAGAGCAAAATTTCAAATTTTGCTCTTTTTTTGTTGGGAGAAATGAGTTGGATGGAGTGGGTATGGGAGATCGGTGGGTGGATTTGTGGGGGATTTGTTGGATATAGGTGTGGAAGATTCATAGAGTAGGTAGGGAGAATGTGAGATATTCGAGAAGATGTAAGCTAAAGTTGGAGTAAACCCACAAGATTGATGAACATGTGAGTTAAAGCGGTAGTAAACTCACATCTTTTTAAAAATTAAATGATTATTTAGAAATGAACATTCTTGATTACATAAAAAATCGCCCAAGTCGTAGCTTAATGCCTACATTAAGCCAAGAGATTGCCTAAGTCATAGCTTAACTTCCTAATAAAGCCAAGAGATTGCCTAAGTCATAGCTTAAGTCCTGAATAAAGCCAAGAGATCGCTCAAGTCGTAGCTTAAGTCCTGAATAAAGCCAAGAATGTACTGAACCCAAAAATCTAAACCTTAATTAGTATATTATTTCAAAGGTTTGTCTCCTGTAATTTTTGGGAGATAAGCCTTTTAATTTTG